>JAXDOO010000365.1:0-6807 GCA_034668865.1 Alphaproteobacteria bacterium | reverse complement strand
TGCACCACTTCGCGGTTGAAGCGGCTGGCGACGGCGTTTTCCTCCGCGGCGCGCAATGCCGCGCGGTTCTTGCCCCAGAAATCGATTTCGTAGCTCGCCAGCAGCGACGCGCTATAGGTCACCCGTTCGGACCGGTTGCCGACTCTGGTGAGTCCATCCGAACCGGCGCTGCCGGTAGTGCGCGAGGAGCGCGAACGGCTCGCATCGCCCGCAAGGTCCACGTTGGGCAGGAGCGGAGCGCCTGCGAGCCGCGCTTGCGCATCGGCCTGCAGAATGCGGCCGACTGCAGCGGCGATGTCGAGATTGGCTTGCTGTGCTTCGTCGATCAGCGCGGTGAGTTCGCGCGAGCGAAAGCCACGCCACCATTCGTAGGTCGGCAGCGCCGCATAGGGCCGGGCACCGGCATTGCGGTAAGCCGGCGGAATGTCAATCGCAAGCTCCGGCTTCTCTGAGCCCAAGATGCATCCGGACAGCACATGCAAGAGGCAAATACTCCCAGAAATGGAAAGGCAGGAACGGTTCGGGATGCAGAAGTCACCAAAGCGCGAGACGAATTGTTCAAGACCCCAACCCATACCCATGCCTTCCGACCATAACGCCGCATCCAGCGGCAAGCGTGATATTACACGACGCACACGCCGAACCCCCGGCCCGAACAAGTGAAATTTTGGTCAGATTGCCTGGATAACTCCCAAGGAGACCGACGATCGGGCTTCGCCCCCTCCCTCAGTGACCAAATTTGGGAGGAAGTACTGCTATTGGCACTCGACGTGGTAGAATATTCTTTTTCTTCCGCTCTTATTGTCTCGTAAAAGAAGATCATTCTATATAGAGAGCTATTCAGGCGGCGCTTTCCCGCTCCAACACAACGGCGTCAAAGCATGAGTTCCTGGCCTATCCCCGGTACCGCTCCTTTTGCGCCGGAGGAGATCGAAATCCTCAACCGCGTGGTCGGACCGGCAACGCCGGTCCAGCGCGCCTGGCTGGCGGGTTTTCTCGCCGGCCTTGATGCCGCCGCATCCGCGCCGGGCACTGCCGTCCTCGCTTCCGCAGCCGCGCCGCAAGGTGCCGCCCTGGCTCCGCAACCGGTGGCCCCCGCGCAACCGGCCGAGCCGTTGACCATTGTCTACGCTACCGAGTCGGGGAATTCCGAACGCTTGGCGTCCGATATGGCGAAGGCGGCGCGCAAGATGAATTTGAAGCCGACCGTCATCGACATGGCCGATCTGGAGATGTCCGAGCTGGCTTCGGCGAAGCGCCTGGTCTTCATCGCTGCGACGTGGGGCGAAGGCGATCCACCCGGCCGCGCCGTGCGCGCTTATGGCGAACTTATGGGCGAGGCTGCGCCGCGGCTTGAGGGCGTGCAGTTCGGTGTGCTCGCGCTCGGCGACACGGCCTACGCGGATTTCTGCGGCGTCGGCAAGAAGATCGACGCGCGGCTGGAACAACTCGGCGGCAAGCGCATCGCCGACCGCGTCGATTGCGACCTGGACTTCGATGAGCCTGCCGGCAAGTGGATCGACAGCGCGTTGAAGGCGCTGGCGCCAGCGCAGGACGCTGCCTCAAGCCGTGTCATTGCCGTGGACTTCGGCGGCAAGCCCGCACCGGCGGGCGAGCTTGGCCCGGTGGAGGCGGAGATCATCGGGCTGATCGATCTCAATTCCTCGCAGTCTGACAAGGAAACCTATCATCTCGAGCTAAGCTTCGAGGGCGCAGCGCCACAGTACAAACCCGGCGACTCGCTTGACCTTTATGCCGAAAACGACCCCGCCTATGTGGATGATTTGCTCAAGGCAGCAGGGCTCACCTCAGATGCGGCGCTGCGCGCGGAACTGATCAAGAACCGCGACGTCACGACGCTGTCGCTGAAAGCGGTGGAGACTTACGCCGAGGTCACCGGCCATCAATATGTCAAGGAATTGCTGGCCTCAGGCAAGGCGCGCGAATGGATCGTCGGCCGCCAGCTCATCGATCTCATCCAGCAATTCCCCATCGCGCTGACGGCGGACCACTTGCGCAAGGTGACGCGTCCGCTGTCGCCGCGTGCCTATTCCATCGCGTCCTCGCGCCGCGAGGTAGGCGAAGAAGCGCATCTGCTGATTTCGGCGGTGCGCTATCAAGCCTTCGGCCGCGCCCGCAAAGGCGTGGCCTCGGGTTACGTCGCCGACCAGCTGAAGAAGGGCCAGAAGGTACGGGTGAAGCTGCGCCCCAACAGGCATTTCGCGCTGCCCGCACCTGATCAGGACATCATCATGGTCGGTCCCGGCACCGGCATCGCGCCGTTCCGCGCCTTCGTGCAGGAGCGCCGCGCGACCAATGCCACCGGCCGCTCCTGGCTGTTCTTTGGCGACCGCCAGTTCACCCACGATTTCCTCTACCAGCTCGAATGGCAGAATGCGCTGAAGGACGGCGCGCTCACCCGCATGGATGTCGCCTTTTCGCGCGATACGCCGGAGAAGGTCTATGTGCAGAACCGTATCTGGGAGCAGCGGCGCGATCTGATCGAATGGCTCGATAAAGGCGCCTATTTCTATGTCTGCGGCGATGCCAAGGCGATGGCGAAGGACGTCCGTGCGACGCTGGTGAAGGCTTACGCGGACGTGAAGGGCCTAAGTGCGGAAGCCGCAGAAAAGGCGGTCGCCGGTCTCGACCGCGCCCACCGCTATCTGGCGGACACGTATTGAGCGCTCTCTTCACCTCTCCCGCTTGCGGGGGAGGTCGACCCGGCGAAGCCGGGGCGGGAGGGGGCTAGGTTGTAATCCTGGCAAAATAATTCCCCCTCCCCAACCCTCCCCCGCAAGCGGGGGAGGGAGTAGGGTCGCCTCCGAATCGAGTAACAAAAAATGGCAAACGATCTGTCCCGCAACGAACGCATCAAGGAAGCGAGCGAATATTTGCGTGGCACGCTGGCCGAAGGGCTGCGCGAGGAAATCACCGGCGCGATTATCGAGGACGACGCGCAGCTGGTGAAATTCCACGGCATGTATCTGCAGGACGACCGCGACCTGCGTCCCGAGCGCGGCAAGAAGAAGATGGAGAAGGCCTTCGCTTTCATGATCCGTCTGCGCATTCCGGGCGGCGTCTGCACGCCGCAGCAGTTCCTGCAGGTGCAGCACGTCGCGCAGACTTATGGCAACCACACCATGCGGTTGACCACGCGGCAGACGTTCCAGCTGCATGGCATCATCAAATCGAATCTTAAAGCGACCATGCGCGAGATCGATCGGGCGCTGCTGACCACCATCGCCGCCTGCGGCGATGTCAACCGCAACGTGATGTGCAATCCCAATCCGCTGCAGTCGCGTGCCTATCGGGCCGCCTACGACACCGCGAAGGCGATCTCCGATCATCTCTTGCCGGCCACGCCGGCCTATCGCGAAATCTGGCTGGACGGTGAGCGCATCGTCGGCGGCGAGGAAAACGTGGTCGAGCCGATCTACGGCAAGACCTATCTGCCGCGCAAATTCAAAGTGGTAATCGCGGTGCCGCCCTCGAACGACGTCGACGTGTTCGCGCATGACCTCGGCTATATCGCCATCCTCGACGAGAACGGCGACGTGGTGGGTTACAATGTCACCGTCGGCGGCGGCATGGGGATGACTCACGGCCAACCGGAAACCTATCCGCGCACGGCGGAGGTCATGGGCTTCTGCAAGCCGCAGGACGCCGTTGCGGTGGCGGAAGCCGTGGTCACCGTGCAGCGCGACTGGGGCGACCGCAGTGACCGCGCCCATGCGCGGCTGAAATATACGATCGAAGATCATGGGCTTGATGCCTTCCGCGCGGAAGTTGAAAAGCGCAGCGGCGTGAAGCTCGACCAACCGAAGCCTTTCACTTTCGATTCTACCGGCGACCGCTATGGCTGGACCGAGGGCGAGGACGGCAACGGCCATTTGACTCTGTTCGTGCAGAACGGCCGCATCCAGGATATCCCCGGCGGTCCGCAATGGATGACGGGCCTGCGCGAGATCGCGCAGATGCATCAGGGCGACTTCCGCCTCACCGCCAACCAGAACATCATCATTGCCGGCGTGGCGCCGGACCAGCGCTGGGACATCGACAAGCTGGTCGAGCAGTACAAGCTCACGCGCGATGCTTCGCCGCTACGCCGCAATTCCATGGCCTGCGTCGCACTGCCCACTTGTGGCCTCGCGTTGGCGGAAAGCGAGCGCTACCTGCCCGATCTGGTGACCGAACTGGAAGAGCGGCTGGCCTCGCATGGGCTGAGCGATGGCGAGATCATCATCCGGATGACCGGCTGCCCGAATGGCTGCGCCCGGCCTTATCTGGCGGAGATTGGTCTCGTCGGCAAAGCGCCGGGCAAATACAACCTCTATCTCGGCGCCGCCTTCGACGGCTCGCGTCTGTCCAAGCTCTTTGCCGAGGATCTCGATCACAAAGGCATCGTTTCCGCGCTCGATCCGATCTTTGCCGCCTATATGAGCGAGCGGCGGCCGGGTGAGCGCTTCGGCGACTACACAATCCGCGCCGGCTTTATCGCGCAGACCAGCAATGGCGCGGATTTCCATAACAATACCGGCGCCAAGCGGACTTCCTGAATATGGCAAGTGAACGCATCCCGGTCGAAGCCCGCCCTCCGCGCATGGAGACGCTGGCGCGCCTGCCGGTGTTCTTCGCGCTCGAGGGAAAGCGCGCCCTGGTTGCGGGTGGCGGCGCGCCATCGGCCTGGAAGGCGGAGCTGTTGTCCGCCGCGGGTGCGGCCGTTGACGTCTATGCCGAAGATCCGGCCGAGGAGTTGCTGGCGCTGGTGAATGACGCGCCGCGTGGCGTGATTGTGCTGCATCACCGCCGTTGGGAAGCAGACGATTTTGCCGGAGCCGCGATCGCCGTAGGCGACTGCGCCGACGAGGAAGAGGCGGCCGCCTTTGCGGCAGCCGCACGCGATGCCGGCGTGCCGGTGAATGTGATCGACAAGCCCGCATTCTGCGATTTCGCCTTCGGCTCGATCGTCAACCGGTCGCCTCTGGTGATTGGCGTCTCCACCGACGGCGCGGCGCCGGTCTTTGCCCAAGCCATCCGCGCCAAGATCGAGGGATTGATCCCGCTCGGCTTCGGCCGGTGGGCCGCGGCCGCGCAGCGCTGGCGCGCGAAGGTGAAAATTTCCGGCCTGTCGTTTTCCGGCCGCCGCCGCTTCTGGCACGTCTTTACGGCCTTTGCGGTGGCCAATCCCAACCGCGATCCGCATGCCGCCGATTATGATCGCTTCATCGCGCAGACCAAAAGTGAGGGCGCGACGGTCGAATCCGGCAGCGTCACATTGGTCGGCGCGGGGCCGGGCGATCCCGAGTTGCTGACATTGCGCGCGGTACGCGCGCTGCAATCCGCCGACGTGATCCTGATCGACGATCTGGTTTCATCGGAGGTGCTGGATTTCGCCCGGCGCGAGGCGAAAAAGATGCTGGTCGGCAAGACCGGCCACGGCCCGGCCTGCAAGCAGGACGAGATCAACGCGCTGATGATTTCGCTCGCCAAGGCGGGCAAGCGCGTGGTGCGCCTGAAGGGCGGCGATCCGATGATCTTCGGCCGCGGCGGCGAGGAAGTGCGCGCTTGCCGGATGGCGAACATCCCGTGCGAGGTGGTGCCCGGCATCAGCGCGGCGCAGGCAGTGGCGAGCCGGCTTGGCGTCTCGCTCACTCACCGCCAGCATGCCCGGCGCGTGCAATTCGTTACCGGTCACGGTGAGGACGGCAAGCTGCCGGATGACCTTGACTGGAAGAGCCTGAGCGATGCGAGCGCCACCACAGCGGTCTATATGCCGCTGAAGACGATCGGCGATCTGGTGGCGCGCGCGCTCGCGGCCGGGCTCGATCCCGCCACCCCGGCGGTGGCGGTCGCGCGCGCGACGCGGCCGGATGAGAGCGTCATCGCCGCGTCGGTTGCGGAATTGCCCGCGCGGCTGTCAGCCGAAGCGCCGAGCGGACCCGTGCTGGTGCTGATCGGCCATGTATTGGCCGAACGGGCGGCAGAGAGCCGCGATGAATGGTTGGGTGAGAAGGCAAGCGCGGCTCGGCTCTAGCCTCGTCATGGCCGGGCTTGTCCCGGCCATCTCGATAGCTGAAACTCAGCGCTCGTGAGCGACTACTATGTCTATATTCTCGCGAGCAGACCAGGTGGCGCTATTTATGTTGGCGTTACGCGTGATCTTGTGCGTCGAGTTTATGAGCACAAGATTGGTGCTGTGTCGGGCCACACAAAACGGTATGGGATCGATAAGCTTGTTTATTTCGAGCAGTATTCAGCCGTCCATGATGCCCTTCAACGAGAAAAGAATATGAAGCATTGGTCGCGCGCATACAAAACGCGGCTGATCGGGCAATCGAACCCGGCGTGGCGTGATCTCTATTCCGAGATCAGTAGTCCCTAAGCGAGATGGCCGGGACCAGCCCGGCCATGACGAAAAATAGAGGGCTCTCTCTCTCTTTCAAAAATACCGATCGAAATGCTGCTGCTCGAGCGGAACGCCGGCTTTTACCAGCACTTCCGCCATCGCATTCACCATCGGCGGCGGGCCGGCGAAATACCACTCGAACTCCGGCAGGGTTTCGCCGTGGGTTTCTTTCACGACTTCGTGGATGAAGCCCGAGCGGCCCGTCCAACCTTCCGACCCTGGCTCCGAAATCGCCGGGTGGAAATGGATGGTCTTGCCCCATCCCGGCAGTACGCAAAGTTCTGCTTCGCCGCAGATATCGCGCGGGGCGCGCCCGCCCATGAAGAAATGCAAGGTGCGGCCCTGCAATTTCGGTGATGCCGCAAAGCCGCGCGCGACCGACAGCATCGGCGAGACGC
>JAXDOO010000364.1:0-4113 GCA_034668865.1 Alphaproteobacteria bacterium | reverse complement strand
CGCGACTCACGCCCGGCAACGCCAGCGCCAATAGGGATAAAAGGATTACCCTCAATGCTGTTCGCATATGTAGTGCCAGCGTAAAGCGGTTATCGCCGGCATCCCCCCAGATCGCCATGTCCCAGTTTGAGGCTAGCATCTCACGGTTGCAGGCGGAAGCGGCATTGCTGTCCATGAACGACGAGATGACCTGACCGCAAGGGGTGCTCCCAATTGCCCAGCTTGGGGAACAGGCGAGTCGCCTCCGACGCCCGTCTGCTGCACCCACGCCGTCTGCTTCGTTAGTCGTAGGTAAGCCAGCATACAAAGCGGAAAAGCTTGAAACTACCGCGATTTACCTTGTGCTGCTTTGCCTCGCTTCCGGTTTGCTTAGACCCGGAATTATTGTTAAGAAGGCTTTAACGCTCAGGCACCGCACCGTCACTTAAACTAACTTATTCACAGCGCGGGCAGCCTGGCCGTCCAATGGGTGGGAAGCGGGGCAGATGCGGCGTCGGGGGGCATGGCTCGGGACCGTCTCGTCCATCGTGATTGCGGGATATCTCCTGCAATCGTCCGCGGCTTATGCCGACAAGATCGGCGTTGCGTCGGCAGTCAATCAACGCGTCGAGGGAGTCAACGGCCGCGCGACGCGCGTATTGTCCGTTGGAAGCGACATATTTGCAAAGGAGGTCGTGCGCACCGGGGACGACAGCAACGCGCAGCTGTTGTTCCGCGATCAGACCAGCCTCAGCGTCGGACCGCAGTCCGAGGTAACGCTCGACAAATATGTTTTCGATCCTGCGCGGGGCGCCGGTGACGTCGTCCTCAATGCGACCAAGGGCGCCTTCCGTTTCATCTCCGGCGTCCAGCAATCCAGCAGCTATCAGATCAAGACACCTGCCGGCACGCTTGGCGTGCGCGGCACGATATTCGACATCCTGATCGAGAATGACACCCTAACGTTTATTCTGATCGACGGATCTGCCTACGCGCGGCTACCCGACGGAAAGACCGTCGACGTCGTCACAAAAGGATCTGGCTTTGTACTGAGTCGCGGCCGCCAGCCTCAGATGCAGAAATTCGACGTGCGCAACACGAAGCCCGGCAAGGGTGTCGCTACCTTTACCCCGCAACAGGCGCAAACAAACAACGAGAACACGACGGCCCAATTGGGCAGCGAGGGACGGAATTTTAGCCCGCCGCCGCCGCCTCCACCGCCGCGGGCATCATCGCCACCGCCACCGCCACCGCCACCGCCGCCACCGCCACCGCCGCCACCGCCACCGCCTCCGCCACCGCCGCCGCCGCCGCCGCCGCCGTGCAACGACTTTGACTGCCCACCCCCCGAAAAGGGTGGCTCTGGCTCGGCCCGCAGCAAAAGCGCGAACACCGAGCGGCGTGAGAATCAGCGGGGCCAGAACGGGGAGAAAGCCGACGAGCGCGTCCGTTTCGAAAACCGCGCGGGCGCTGAAAGAATCGCCGAACAACAGCGCGAGCGCGCGCAACTCCTAGAACGTATCGAGCGGCTGGAACGCCGCCAGCGGCTCGAAACGCTCGAGCGGGTGGACCGTCCCGGCGGGGGTGGCGGACGCAAGCGTCGCTAGACTGCGTTAGGCCGAGCGCCTGCGCGTGGCTGAGCGTTAGACTGGCATGAACGGTCGCAGCCGCAGCCGTGTGATGTGCTCCTCGATCGCAGCTGGCGTTCCATCTGGTGCAAGTCCGCGATAATACATTTTCTGCCAACGCTCGGCCTGTGCCGGCGAGCCAGGCTGTTGCAGCTCGGCATTGAAGGTCCCCCGGCTTTCGTTCCATGCCTGGTATTGCCGCTGCAGCTCCGGCTCAGAGGACAGCAGTTTTATCTCCGGGTCGATCGAGGTGAGCAGCCCGCGCTGCACCGGAAAGATATGGCAAAACGGCTCGCCTTTCTCGAAATGCACGTCGACTTCCGGTTGGGTGAAAATCCAGTTCATGGTGAAAGTATAAGGCGCCCAATCGGTTTCAATGATGCCGGAGAGGGCGGCGATGCCATCTTTCGGCCGGTTGATCGGTCCCTGCGCCATTAAGTCCCAACCCGGATCGGTGCGGAACAGGCATGGGATATGGAAGGTCAACGTGCCGTGGCCGAAATGGCTGATCGCGAACGGCTGTTCGTCGGGATCGTTAAACCGGATGTTGATCGCCGCCAGATCCTGATTTCCATTCCAGACCGCACTGAAGCTCGACGGACAGAGGATTTCCCAGCCATGCGCGTTGGCGATGTTGAGCGGCAGGCAGCGATAGGCAAAGCGCTCACCGGTAGCATCCATCCATTCGCGCTCAAGCGGGGCAGGGCGGATGTCCATTTGATGGCCGTCGATCATATAGGCGATGAGCTTCATGGCGGGTCTCACTCTGGCCAGATACGATTGCGCAGAAGAAAATCCCGGACCAACTTCTCGAACGCCGCCGGGTCTTCCAGAAAGCAGCAATGGCCCGCGCCGGGAATGATCTTGTGCTCGGAGTGTGGAATGAGCGATGCGGTGCGCGTGCCGCCCTTCAGGGCGTTGTCGAATTCGCCGTTCACGATCAGCGTAGGGCTTTTGTAGGCAGGCAGGCGGTCGGTGAGATCCGACACGGTCAGCGCACCAAACACTTGTGCCATTGATTCTGCATCCAGCGCCGCGCCGCGCTCGACGAAACCGTCCAGCAGATAGCGCGCCGTCGGCGTATCGGCCCAGGCCTGCGTCACGCCGTGGCGCAGATGGCCGAGATGATATTCCTTCAGCGTGCCTTTGGCCTGATGCTCGCGATAGGCGGCGATGCGGTGATCGAACTGGGCCTGCGGCCCGCTGTTGCCGCCCACCAAAATCGCCGCCTTGAAAAGGTCGGGTCGGTCACAGGCCAGCATCAAGGCGAGCTTAGAGCCGATACTGCAGCCGAGCACGACCGCGTCTGCGCCTATCCCTTCGTCCTTCAACACACCAAGGATATCGTTGCCCATATCGCCCAACGTAAAGGACGTGCGCGGCTTGGCGGAGCGGCCAAGCCCGCGCAGATCCATGGCGATGGTGGTGAAACGCGCCGAGAAGCGCTCCACCTGATAAAGCCACAGATTGTGGTCGAAGGGCAGCGCATGGATCAGCACCAGGGGCGGCCCCGACCCGACTTTTTCGTAATAGATGTCGAGGCCGTTGGCCCGGCTCACCGGCATGCGCAAAGCTCCTATCAGGCTGAAAACGCAGGATTTCCCCACATAGCGCATGATCCGGCGACGTGCATACCGGTTCGCCGGTAAGATTATGCGCCATTTTAATAAGTTAGCGCGATCGGACGCAAAACCGGTACCCACTTTTGCTGATCGCGCTAATGCGAAAAGCTTAAGCCATTAGGCCGCGCCGCGCGAGGGCAGTCTTGCCCGCGCCTTCTCGCTATGCCATGCGAGGGCACCACGAGAGGCGGGAGGAACGCACGGCATGGCGAGAATATCGCGACTGGAAAAAAACCTAAGCGCAGCCCGCACCGGGCTGGTGATGTTCGATACCCTGAACGGCTACCTGCACCCGAGCGATCCCGCTAAGCAGCAATTCCTGGCCGAGCGCAACATTCTTCCGAATATGCAACGGCTCGTTGCCGGAGCCCGCAAGGTAGGCATGACCACTTTCTATCCGAGCGGCGCGCATGCTGCAGACGGTTCGGATTCGGTGGCGCGGCTCACCGATACCGACATGGACCTGCGCCCCAAGGCGGCGGGCGACAAACCGTTCTTTCCGCGCTTCCATAAAGGCTCGAAGGAGTCGGAAATCGCGCCGGAAATCGCGCCGGTTAAAGGCGACGTGGTCGTGCCGAAACATCGCTGGAACTCGTTTTTCCAGACTGATCTCGACTTGCATTTCCGGGTGCGCGGCATCGAAACCATGATCATCGCCGGCGGTTCCACCGATGTCGGCATCGCCAGCACGGTCTATGCCGCGCGCGACATGGATTACGGGATCGTGGTCATCAGCGATTGCTGCTACTCGGCGCGCGGCAACAATAACGAGTTTTTCCTCGAACGGGTATTTCCCCGCATGGGCCGGGTGATGACGGTGGACCAGGCCGTTGCCCTGATGACACCCTAGTGTCCCGAATCCGAAGTTCGCTGAACGTTGCGGC
>JAXDOO010000363.1:0-3039 GCA_034668865.1 Alphaproteobacteria bacterium | reverse complement strand
TACATGAACCATTCCGACGGCACCGGTGGAATCGCCGACTTCGTCAAGCAGGATCGCCCGATCGAGAATACCGACATCGTGCTTTGGCACGTGTTCGGGTTGCATCACCCGGTTCGCCTTGAAGACTTCCCGGTGCAGCCCTGCATTTCCACCGGCTTCAGGCTGGTGCCGCACGGTTTCTTCGATGGCAATCCCTGTATCGACCTGCCGGCCGAGGTGAACGAAGCGAGCTGCTGCGCCAACGCGGCCGGCGTTTGAAAGCTATCCGCGCCGCCGGCATGTCTCGGCGGAGCGGATTTCTACATCTGCGTATGACGCCGCGTCGGTCGCGGGATCACGCCACGGAGATATCTCCGAGCACCGCATCGAAGGCCGACACCACCGTGTCGGCGTTCTCCCTGGTGAAGCAGAGCGGCGGACGGATCTTCAACGTGCTGCCGTAAGGACCAGCGGCGCCGATCAGGATGCCGTGATCGCGCAATCCGTTGATTACCTGGCTGGCGATCTCAGGTGCCGGCTCCTTCGATTCGCGATCCCGCACCAGTTCGAGCCCGATGAACAGGCCGGAGCCGCGGATATCGCCGATCTGGATGTGACGATTGCCAATCTCGCGCAGGCCGTCCATCAAATGGGAGCCGACGGCACCGGCATTCTCCATCAGCCCTTCATCGCGGATGACATCGAGAACGGCGAGGCCCGCCGCGGCGGCGACGGGATTGCCGCCGAACGTATTGAAGTACTTCATTTCAGCGGTGAAGCGGTCCATCAGTTCCGGTCGCATCGCCACCCCGCCCATCGGGAAGCCATTTCCCATTGGCTTGCCCATGGTGACGATGTCGGGACTTACGCCATGCCGCGCAAAGCCCCAGAATGCCGTGCCGGTCCGGCCGAAGCCTGGTTGCACCTCGTCGGCGATGAAGAGGCCACCTTTGGCGTGCACGACCTCGATCGCCGGGGCAAGGAAGCCCGGCGGGTCGGCATACACACCGTCGCTCGAAAAGATGGTGTCTACCAGAAGCCCGGCGAACCGGATGCCGCTGCGCTCGAGATCTGTGATCGCCTCTGTTACGGTTGCGGCGAAGCGGGCGCCGAGATCGTTGCCCGGAGAACGAAACGACTCGGGCGCGGGAATTACTCGCACGTGCGGCGGCGGCGCGCGGCCCGGGCGCGACGAGGGCGACACATCGGCCATCGCTGCGGTATTGCCGTGATAGGCGGTCTCGGTCACGATGAAGCCGGTGCCGCCGGTGGTCGCCTGCGCGATCCGCAGCGCAAGGTCATTGGCCTCGCTGCCGGTGCAGGTCAGAACCAGCCGGCCGATCTGCGCGGGGAACGTCGCCAGCAGCCGCTCCGCATAGCTATCGACAACGTCGTTCAGATAACGGGTATGGGTGTTGAGTTCGCCGACTTGCCGGCGGATCGCCTCGACCACAACGGGATGCGAATGCCCGACCGACGGAACATTGTTGTAGACATCGAGATAGCGGCTGCCGTCGGCGTCATACATCCAAACGCCCTCGGCGCGTACCATCCGAATCGGCTCCTGATAGACCAGCACCGAGTTCGAACCGAACGATCGCATCCGCCGTTCCAGCGCCGCGCGCAATTTCGGATTCGCGGATGCCAACGCCTTCGGGTCGAAGGCGTTCAGCGCCATAATCTCCACGTCGCGCGACACCGTCCGCTCCTTTCCGGCGCAGCTCGCCGACCGCGGCGCGCCTCTCGCACCTTGCTGGACCATCGCTGCTTTCGCTGCACCTTGATCCAGGGTGGAAGCTTCCACAACGGCGCCACAACCCTGGCAATGCTTTAGAGGAGCATAGCGACGATCTTTGAGGCACCACCGGTTCATGGCGATTTGTTGCGTCTGCCTAACGCGCATGCATATAGCTGCCCAACATATGGGGGAAGTGCCACATCATTGATGTGGACTTCCAACATCCTCCGCAGGAAACTTCTGCCACGAAACGTGCCGCGGATCTCTTGTCCTCCCCGCGCTTTCGGTTTGTTCGAGGATCGATGGTAAACGGACCTGCTCCTGACACCGACGCAGTCGCGATGAGGAAATCGCGGCGTCAGGACGGCGACCGCTTTTCCAAGACGGCGCGCCACAAGCACATCATCTCCCAGCTTACCGCGGCACCCACCCTGCGGGCCTCTGAGCTTGCCACCGCACTCGGCGTATCCGGCGAAACGATCCGCCGTGATTTGATGGAGCTGCAGCACCAGAAGCTGATCAACCGTACCTATGGTGGCGCCTCGCGCCCCTTCGCGCTGGAGCCTTCGCTGGTCGATCGCAAGCGGCTGATGATCGCCGAGCGAGAAGCCATCTCCGCGGTCGTCGCCGACATTGTGCTGCCCAACGAAGTACTGATGCTGGGCGCAGGCGCCACCACCTTTCACGTCGCGCGCCGCCTTGCCGCGAAGGCCCGGGACATCACCGTCATCACAAATGACTTTGCGATCGCAACCGCGTTGGCGGCTAATTCTTCGATTCGGATTCTGTGCTGCCCCGGTCGCTATCACTCGACCGAAGGCTACGTGTTTGGCACCCAGACCATCGCCAGCATCAACAGTTACGAGGCCAACCGCGCCATTGTCGGAGCGACAGGTATCGGCGGCCGGGGAATCAACGACGCCGACGAAGAGGCCGGCGCGATCTACGGCGCGATGGTCAAGCGCGCCGCTGAAGCCATCGTCGTCGCCGACCACGGCAAATTCGAGCAGCGCGCCCTCACTGTCTTTGCGCAATGGACCGAAATCGACCGCTTGGTGACCGACCGCCAACCCGAGGGAGCGCTGGCGAAAGCGCTCCGCGAGGCTGGAACGGAGGTCATTGTCGCTCAGCACTAAGCCTATCCAGCAAGACACGTCGCACCACGGTTCGATCGCCGCCCAACCCGAGTAGAATGCCATGCACAGCACTGTCACCCGAAGTAACTTGAGCACGACCCGGCAGATCCAGATCGGCCGGCTATGCATCGACAATGTCGCCGCCGAGCGGCCCTTCGCATGGAACTGGGAACGCGTCGAAGCCGT
>JAXDOO010000362.1:0-9256 GCA_034668865.1 Alphaproteobacteria bacterium | reverse complement strand
GACTGCGCTTCGAAGCGTGCCTTGAAAAGCTCCTGCTGGGCAGTGCGTGTCCCCTGGGTGTCCGTTTTATTTTCCTGCTTATCGCACACGGCGAAAACCGCGACGCCCTGGGCATTGATCTCGGGCTTGGTGAGCTTACCGACCGGCGTGTTGTTGAGCACATCGCGCAGGTTGTCCGGCAAATCGACGGAACTGCGCCTGACCGGATCGCGCACCGCCACGTCCCGCAACGACCGCGCGAAAGTCAAGCCATCCTGGCAATTCTCAAACCTGCTACGCAGCGCCTCCGCTTCGCGAATGCGGCTCTCGAATGCTGATTGGGCGGAGCCTTTCGGAACGATGAAAAGGATCTGGCGCAGCCGGTAGTCATAGGCGGCGGCGCCACTTCCTTCTCCCTTCTTCTCGACGGCGTCTCTGATCTCTTTTTCCGCAATCGCGAGCGTCGCGGGAAAGCGGGCGCGCAGCAGTTGGGTCCAGGCAATCTCCGCCCGCATACGAGATCTGATCGTATCGATATTGATGCCCCGGCCGGCCAATGCCTGCGTGAACTGCTCGACGCTCATCCCGGCGCGGCTTGCCATGCCGCCGACGGCTCGGTCCACGTCAGCTTTTGGCGCATCCATGTTGTAGCGGCCGGCTTCCTGGACCTTGATCCTTTCCTCGATCAGCATTTGCAGGACTTCCTGTCGCGGCGGCGTCTTGTGGGTGGAGAGTTGCATGAATTTCGAGCGCTGCTCGATGTCATAGGTCGTAATCGGGGAGCCGTTCACCATCGCAGCGACTTGTTGGGCTGCGGCCGGAGAAGCCGCCGCGAGGCTTGCGGCCATCATCACCGCTGCGAGGCAAATACGCCCGCCGATCCGATCACGCATCATCGAAAATCCGTTGTTTCGCCGCGATATCATTCTGAGGTCAGCCGTCTTCCTGGTGAAGCAAGGTGAGGACGCCGATCAGCCCCCCGAACAGCACCGGAAGCCAGGCTGCCGCTACCGGATCGAGCAACCCGGCCTTGCTGAAATCTTCGAAAAACTTCGACAGAACATACAACAAAAAGCCCGCCGCCACTCCAGTTAAAACCATCTTCGGGACGCCGCCGAAACGGAAAAAACGCAAGGATACAGCCCCTGCCAGAAGCACCATGGAAACGAACAGAAAGGGCAGGGCCAGCAGCTTCTGGTACTGCACGCGGTAGCCGGCCGCGCCCAGCCCGGCACTGTCCGCCAACTCGATATATAGCGGAAGGCTCCAGAAGGGCACGGTCTCCGGGGTGGCGAAGCTTTCGCGCACCTGCTCGGGTGTCAGGTTGGTGCTGAGCAGATAGGTCCGTGCGGGGATAGCGGGACTGCCTGTGACATAGATGCGCGCGTCTTGCAGGCGCCAGTTGCCGCGCTCCAGCACGGCGGTTTTGGCCTCGATGCGCTCCTTGAATTTTCCGTTGTTGTCGAACGTGAAGGCCGTGATGCCGCCGAGGCGGACTCCCTGTTCACGGCTGGTCTGTGCATTGATAATCGATTGTCCATCGACGCTGCGCTGGCGCACCCATAATCCGCTGCCGGAACTAGCAAGCAAGCCCCCGAGGTCTTCGCCGAGCAGTTCTGCCTCCAACCGTTTCGAGTGTTCCTGCAGGAAAGCCGAAACCGGGTTGTACAAGGTGGTTGCGGCGATGCCGATCAGCAGCGCCATGAGGAGCGCGGGACTGATGAATTGCCACGCCGACATGCCTGCCGCCCGGGCGATCACCAGTTCCAGCCGGCGCGAGAGATTGAGGAAGCAGACCATTCCCGCGAGCAATATGCAGAAGGGAAAAAGGCGCTCGGTTATCTGCGGCACGCGATAGAGTGAGGCTTTGGCTACCGTCCAGCCTGAAATATTCGACACGTTCGCGGTTCGGCGCACGAGCTCCACATAGTCCACCATCGCCACAAGCACAAAGACACCGACAAAAATCGCGAGCGCCGCGTTGACAAAACGCGCGGCGAAGTAGCGATGCAACGTGGTGACCATGTGCATTGAAATCAGGCCGTTGCCGGACGCGGCGCAAAACGCTCTTGCAGCGCGCTCAAGCTGTTGGTGATCAAGGCGGGTGGCTCGATGATGACGCCGCGTCCGATTGCCCAGATGCTCAGCGCCGTGGCCGTGGCTAAAAGGAAATAATGAAACGCGATCATGAGCGGCGCATTGACTGAGATCACTGTGGTAGCGAAGCCGGAAAAGCGCAGCAGTGCTAGCACGCCAATGGTGCCGAGCAGCGACAGGTTGCGGCTTTGTCGCGTCGTTCGCGGGGCTCCGAGATAGGCGTAGGCAACCAGCACGAAGACCAGCGGATAAAGCGGGGCGGACAGGCGATCATGTAGTTCCGCGCGCAACTGCCCTGGTTGCGATGTCACCAGCGGATCATTCGGATCCGGCCATAACAATTGCCAGAGGTAACGTTCACGCACCGACTGATTGAGCGGCGCCGACGAAGCGAACTGCGACAGATCGAAGGCGTAGCGGTCGAACTCGACGATGTTCGGCTCCGTCTCGGTGCTCTGGTGCCGTTGCACGGTGCCTCCCTCCAGGACGAGGAAAGTGCCATGCTCGTTCTTCAGGATCTCGCCCCGTTCGGCCAGGATGGAAAGGTGTTCCTTGGGATTGCGTTTGTCGTCGATCAGCACTCCGAGCAGCTCGCCATTGCTCTGCCGTTCGCGGATATGGAAGGTGACGCCTTTCTGAACGTTGATGAACCGGCCGGGTCGGACGACATAAGTCACGAGATCAGTGCGGACTTCCATGAACCAGCTGCGAAAGGCGTGCAGGCTTTGGGGCGCGATGTAGAAACTCAGAAGAGCCACCAGCACGGAGACGAGCGCGGCTACCGCTAGGAAAGGTCGGAACAAGCGCCAGGGCGACATGCCCGAGGCGTTCATCACAATGATCTCGGAGTCCGTGCCCAGCTTGTTGAGCACATAGGCGGACGCCATCAGCAAGGCGACCGGCGCAAGCAGCACCACCAGATGCGGGATGATAAGTGCGGTGATCTGCAGGAAGACCAGGGCGGTCTGGCCCTGGTTGGTCATCAACTCAATCTCGCGCAACGCCTGGGTAACCCAGATCAGCACGGTAAGACTGATCATCACGGCGACAAATGCACCCAAGGTGGTGCGAAAAATATAGCGCCCGATCGACCCCATTTCGCCTGACGCTCCTTCCGGTCCGACTCCGGCCACGACCTTGTTACTCTTGCAGGATTCTGTTGATTTCTCCACAAAATGGCTTCGGCAAGGCCGATTTGAGGCGTCAGGATAGAATGCGGGTTTTCCGCAGCTCTGCTTGGCCTTCCGAGTTTTAGCGCTTTGCAGAGACAACCCAGGCGGTTCATATGAGCCCGGAAAACTTCCCGTAACACGCCGCTTTCCAAGCGCAGGTAAGAGGTTTCTGACATGTCCGAAGCCAGCAAGCTCGGATTTTCCGGTTTTGCCACGCCCGCCAAGGGCGCATTGGTGGTTTTCTGCGACGATAAGCTCGCCTTCGGCGCGGCCTCGAAGCGGTTGCTCGGGCAATCGGCCGACTTCATCAAGCGTGCAGCAACCGCGGATAGCTTCACCGGCAAAGCAGGCGGGACGCTCGACATTATCGCGCCGCCCGGCTTGCAGGTTTCCCGGCTGGTGATAATGGGCGTCGGCAAGACGAAAGATTTGAAGCCGCTCGACATCATCAAGCTCGGCGGCAAGGCTGTGGGCAAACTTCCGCATTCCTGCACCGAGGTCACCATCCTCGCCGACCTGCCAACTGGCGCGATGAAGCCGGATCAGGCCGCCGATCTCGCGCTAGGCGCGCAGCTGCGCGCCTATACGTTCGAGCGTTACAAGACCAAACGCAAAGAAGGGGAAGAAAAGTCAGCCCTCGCCAAGGTGACGGTGGCGGTCGGTGACGCGGGCGCGGCGCGCAAGGCCTGGGCATCGCGCGCCGCAATTACGGAAGGCACCGTGATCGCGCGCGACCTTGTCAATGAGCCGCCGAATGTCCTCTATCCGGAGGAATTCGCCCGCCGCGCGGCCGCGCTGAAAAAACAGGGCGTTGCGGTCGAGGTGCTCGACGTCAAGGCGATGCGGAAGCTCGGCATGAATGCCTTGCTCGGCGTGGGGCAGGGGTCGGTGCGCGACAGCCGCCTCGTGGTGATGCGGTGGAACGGCGGCAAGCCGGGCACGCCGCCGGTCGCCTTCATCGGCAAGGGTGTGTGCTTCGATACCGGCGGCATCTCCATCAAGCCGGCGGGCAGCATGGAGGATATGAAAGGCGACATGGCGGGCGCGGCCTGCGTAGTCGGCCTTATGCATGCGCTGGCCACGCGCAAGGCTAAGGTCAATGTGGTCGGCGCGATCGGTCTGGTTGAGAACATGCCGGACGGCAAGGCCCAGCGCCCGGGCGACATCGTCGCCTCCATGTCCGGCCAGACCATCGAGATCATCAACACCGACGCGGAAGGCCGTCTGGTGCTGGCCGACGTGCTGCATTACGTGAACAAGCGCTTCAAGCCGAAATTCATGGTCAATCTGGCCACGCTGACCGGCGCGATCATCGTCGCGCTCGGGCATGAATATGCCGGGCTGTTCTCCAATGACGACAAGCTCTCTGAGCGCCTGACCAAGGCTGGCGAAGCGACCGGCGAGCGCGTCTGGCGCATGCCGCTCGGTCCCGAATACGACAAACTGATCGATTCCAAATTCGCCGACGTGAAGAATACCGGCGGCCGTAACGCGGGCTCTATTACCGCGGCACAGTTCCTCCAGCGTTTTGTCGATAAAACCCCGTGGGCGCATCTCGACATCGCTGGTACCGGGATGGGATCGCCGCAGACCGACATCAACAAGAGCTGGGGCTCCGGCTTCGGCGTGCGATTGCTCAATCGGCTGGTGGCGGATTATTACGAGAAATAACGCGCGGCGGAGCGATGACCGAGATCCTTTTCTACCATTTGCAACGCCAGCCGCTGGAACGGGTGCTGCCGACGCTGTTGGAGAAGTCATTGGAGCGCGGCTGGCGCGTCGTGGTGCAGGCATCATCGGATGAGCGCGTTGAGGCGCTTGATGCGCATCTGTGGACCTACCGCGATGACGGATTCCTGCCGCACGGCACGCGCAAGGAGGCAGAGGCCGCGGAACAGCCCGTCCTGATCACGAGCGGGAACGATAATGTCAACGGCGCGCAGGTTCGGTTTCTGGTCGATGGAGCGCCGTTCCCCGTTGATACGGCGGCATACCAACGCGTGGTCCTCCTGTTCGACGGCGATGATCCGGATGCGGTTTCCGCCGCGCGCGAGCGCTGGACGGAGGCCAAGGCACAGGGCTTCGAGGCCACTTATTGGCAGCCTGATGAGCAGGGGCGGTGGGTCAAAAGAGCCTGACCGCATTAATTTATGCGGCGGAGGATGGTGTTTTCGATTCTTCTAAGGCATTGAAGCCGCCATGATCATGTCGCTAAATTAGGCTTGGTCGCTTCGGTTTGGGCCGGAGAGGGATTGTCTTGCAGATGCAATATTTTGGGCGGAATCGGATGCGGGGCTTGGTCCTGCCGGCGGCATTGCTGGCGCTGGCGCTTGGCGCCTGCGGCTCGATGGAGCGCGCCACAGAGCTGATGCCGAAGGGCACGGACTTCAGCGTTACCAACTTCGAATGGAATCCCTATTCGAAAGCATCGATGTCAGTCCCATCTACATTCCAACGCGCTCCCATTACGGCGGCGGATTACGTCAGCGCCGACGGCAGCTGCGCCGCGGCGGCGGCCGCCGAAGACAGCTCCGAGCCGAAGGTTGCGGGCGCAGTTGCGTTGCAGATGAGCGAATGCGCGGTTGTGCGGGTGCTTGGCGCGCCGGAAAAGGTTGATATCGGCGCCAATGAACGCGGCGAGCGCTTGACCAAGCTGCTGTATAGCCGCGGCGAACGTCCGGGGCTGTATTCCTTCACGGCCGGGCGTTTGACCGAGGTCGCACGCGTGGCTGAAGCGCCGCCGCAAAAACCGCAAAAGCCCGCGGCGAAACCGCGCCGAGCAGCCACCTAAACTCACGCAGTGACCGCCTCGAAGGCGGCGCTCGCTTCCAGCCAATCCTCTTCGGCGCGCGCCAGCGCAGCGGCGGCATTTGCGCGTGCCTTGGCGACGCCTGCGGCTTTCTGCGGGTCCTGCGCGAACAGCCCGCCGGCCAGCGCGGCTTCCAGCCGTTCGATCTCAGCCTTGTGCCTGGTGATGGCTTTTTCCGCCGTGGCGATCTTCTGCCGCAAGGGCGCAAGCTCTGCCCGTCTGTCGGCGGCAGCGCGCCGGGCCTCGACCTTTGATATTTGCGGCTCCGCCTTGGCCGCGCCGTTGCCGGAGCGGACGCGGTCGCCGCGAAGCACCATCCGCCGGTATTGCTCGAGATCGCCGTCAAATGGCGCGACCGAACCGTTCTCCACCAACCAAAGCCGGTCGACGCAGGCCTCGAGCAGGTAACGGTCGTGCGACACCAGGATCACCGCGCCCGGGTAGTCGTTGATCGCATCCACCAGCGCGGCGCGGCTGTCGATATCGAGATGGTTGGTCGGCTCGTCCAGAATGATGAGATGCGGGTGCTCAAAAGTTGCAAGTCCGAGCAATAGCCGCGCTTTCTCGCCGCCGGAGAGACTGGAAACTGGCGTGTCGGCTTTGTCGGCGGAAAAGCCGATGGCGCCGGCCCGCGCCCGCACCTGCGCCTCGCTCGCTTTCGGCATCAGGGCCCGCACATGGTCGTAAGCGCTTTCGTTGAGATGCAACTCGTCGAGCTGGTGCTGCGCGAAATAGCCGATCTTGAGCTTGGACGCGCGGGTGATCTGTCCATCCTGCGGCGAAAGCCGCTCGGCAAGAATCTTGGACAAGGTCGATTTGCCGTTGCCGTTTGAGCCGAGCAGGGCGATGCGGTCGTCGTTGTCGATGCGCAGGCTGAGATCGCGCAATACCGGACGTCCCGGTTCATAGCCGGCGGCGACGCCCTCCATGGCGATGATCGGCGGCGACAACAGTCTTTCCGGTGCCGGGAAAGAGATCGGAAGAACGTCGCGATCGATCATGGCCTCGATCGGCACCAGCTTGGCGAGCAGCTTGACGCGTGACTGAGCCTGTTTCGCTTTGCTCGCCTTGGCTTTGAAGCGGTCGACGAAGGCCTGCAAATGTTTGCGCTGGGCCTCCTGCTTCTTCGCCGTCTTGGCATCGAGCTGTTGACGCTCGGCACGCTGGCGCGCGAAGGACGAATAGCCGCCGCGGTAGAGCGTCAGCTTTTCATTGCCGAGATGCAGAATGTGATCGACCGAATTGTCGAGCAGGTCGCGGTCGTGGCTGATGACGATCAGACTTTTTGGATAGCGGGCGAGGTGGTCCTCTAGCCAGAGCGTGCCTTCGAGGTCCAGATAGTTGGTCGGTTCGTCGAGCAGCAACAGGTCGGGCTCGGAGAACAGCACGGCAGCGAGCGCCACGCGCATGCGCCAGCCGCCGGAAAATTCGCCGACGGGGCGCTGCTGCGCCTCGGTAGAGAACCCAAGGCCCGCCAGGATGGAAGCCGCCCGCGCCGGAGCGGAATGCGCGTCGATATCCACGAGGCGCGCATGGATTTCCGCGATCCGGTGCGGATCGCGGGCGGTATCCGCGTCAGCCAACAGCTGCGCGCGCTCGGCATCTGCCGAAAGCACCACCTCGACCAGACTCTGCGGCCCATCCGGGGCTTCCTGCGCCAGCCGGCCAACACGCGTGCGCGAGGGCAGGACGATGCTGCCGGTTTCCGGCGACAGCTCTCCCGCGATGGTGCGAAACAGCGTGGTCTTGCCGGTACCGTTGCGCCCCACGAAACCGACACGGGAATTCGCGGGAAGCTGGACCGACGTATGGTCAATCAATAGGCGTCCGGCCACGCGGATGGAAAGGTCTCTGATGAGGAGCATGGGCGCTTTGTGGCTATCTCGCCTGCGTGATGCAAGTGTTGTTTAGCGCCGCGCCGCCGGTTTCCACCCACCAGGCGAAATCAACGGGCGACCTGTGGGCCGACTTCTTTTTGCTTGCGGGCCGGCGTCGTGCCGAGGCCGAGCGTCTGCGTGATGACCTGCCCGAGTGCGAGAAAATCTGCCTTGCGCGGTGAGGTGCGCCGCCAGGCCAGACCGATGCTGCGGCGCGGTTCCGGATCCGTGAAGCGCAAAAGCTTCACGCGCTTGTCGGCAAGTCCGGCATCGACCGCGATGCGCGGCAAGAGCGTCGCCCCATAACCATGAGCGACCATCTGCATCACGGTGGACAAACTGGTCGCGCCCAAGCCGGCCGGAGTTTCGTTATTCTGCATGGAGCAGAAGGCCACCGCCTGATCGCGCAGGCAATGCCCTTCCTCCAACAGCAGCAGCTGGCGCGCGCTGACCTCGCTTGGACTTACGCGCGTTCTGGCGGGCAGCGGATCATCGGCGGGGACGGCCAGCAGGAAAGGATCGTCGAACAGCTTCAACGTCTCAATCTCACCGTCGCCGACCGGCAGCGCCAGGAGCAACACATGCAAGCTGCCGCGGCTCAGCTCGTCCAGCAACACCTTGGTCTGCGTTTCGCGCAGCTCAGGTTTCAGCTCCGGATACTCCTTCTGCAGCGCGGGTAATATGCGCGGCAGGAGAAAGGGCGCGATGGTGGGAATGACGCCGAGCCGCAACACACCGGACAGAGTCTTCTGCCCATGCCGCGCGTAGTCCACGAGGTCGCTGGCACCGGTGAGCAGTTGCTCGGCCCGGCCGGCAATCTCGCTGCCAAGCTCAGTCAACACCACCTCGTTGGGCCGCCGTTCCACCAGTGCGGAGCCGAGCGATTGCTCCAGCTCTCGGATCTGCATAGAAAGCGCCGGCTGGCTGATGGCGCAGTCCTCGGCCGCCCGCCCGAAATGCTTGTGGCGCGCCAAGGCCTCGAAATAACGCAACTGTCTCAAGGTAATCACGCCATAAGGTAGCCTTATCGAGGTCCATAGGCAATTCGATTAGACCTTATGCGGCGAGGCGGGGAAACTCGGCGCAAACGCGTATGCCCAAAGGAGGAAAAAAATGGACGCAAAGACTGACGACAGCGCCGGCAAATGCCCATTCACCGGTAGCCGTGGACACCGGAACCGCGACTGGTGGCCTGATGCGCTGGACCTCGAGATGCTGCATCGGAATTCGTCACTGTCCGATCCGATGGGAAAAGATTTTGATTATGCCAAGGAGTTCAAGACACTCGACCTCGATGCCGTGATCAAGGACCTGCACGCGTT
>JAXDOO010000361.1:0-8933 GCA_034668865.1 Alphaproteobacteria bacterium | reverse complement strand
CGCGGCCGAACATGATCGCCACCCTCAATTCATTTCGCGAGACGCTCGAAGACCTCGGCGGCGGTCTCGGCGTCACCGATCCGGCGGCGGGCCCGGTCGTCCTGGCCCTGAAATAGTTCGACGCGATTACCGACGCCTTTGCCCTCAAATGATTCTGCTCTTGCGGTCGCCCCAATAGCGGTCGCGCAAAACGCGCTTGTAGAGCTTCCCGGTAGGCAGGCGGGGAAGCTCGGCCTCGAAATCGATCGAGCGCGGGCACTTCTGGCGTGACAGATGCTTTGCGCAGAAGGCCGACAATTCATCGGCCAGACCATCATCGGTCGCGACGCCGGGCATCGGCTGCACCACCGCCTTCACTTCCTCTCCGAGATCCTCGTTCGGCACGCCGAACACGGCGGCGTCGGCGACCTTGGGATGGGTGATCAGCAGGTTTTCGCATTCCTGCGGATAGATATTGACGCCGCCGCACACGATCATGAAGGTGGCGCGGTCGGTGAGATAAAGGAAACCATCGTCGTCGACGTAACCGACGTCGCCGACCGTGCTCATCGTGCCGTCCGCGGTTCGCGCCTCGGCCGTTCGCGCCGGATCGTTGAAATATTCGAACGGGGTCGCGGTCTTGAACCACAGCGTGCCCGAAGTGCCCTTGGGACACGGCTGCATGTCCTCGTCCAGCACATGCAGGTCGCCAAGCATCACCTTGCCGACAGTGCCGCGATGGGCAAGCCACTCGGCGCTGTCGCAGGCGGCGAAACCCAGCCCCTCGGTCGCGCCGTAATATTCGTGGATGATCGGTCCCCACCAGCCGATCATCTGCTCCTTGACCTGCGGCGGGCAGGGCGCCGCCGCATGGATGGCGACGTCGAGTGACGACAGATCGTAACGGCAGCGCACGGCTTCCGGCAGCTTCAGCATGCGCGAGAACATCGTCGGCACCAGCTGGCTATGGGTCGGCTTGTATTTTTCGACCAGTTGCAGATAGCGCTCGGGATCGAAGCTTTCCATGATGATGGCGGTGCCGCCATTGCGGATGACCAGGTTGACCGCCGCCTGCGGCGCCGAGTGATAGAGCGGCGCGGGCGACAGATAGACCAGCCCCTCACGGTAGCGCCACAGTTTTTGCAGAAAATCGAACAGCGGCAGCTGCTGCGACGGCGGGTGTTCGGCCAGCGGCCGGATGATGCCTTTCGGCCGGCCGGTGGTGCCCGATGAATAAAGCATCGCGGTGCCGCAGGATTCATCCGCGATCGGCGTGTCGGGAAAATGTGCCGTGGCCTCATCGAGATTGAGGATGCGCATCCCGTCGCCCGGTCCGTCCGCAACCAGGCTGACCTCGACCTTCGGGCATTGACGCAGCGCCGCCAAGGCGATCTCACGCTTTGCTTCCGAAAAGATCAGCACCCTGGATTCACTGTTGTTGATGATGTAGGCCAGTTCATCCGCGGTCAGGAACGAATTGATGCAGGTATAATAAAGTCCGGCGCGCTCGCCCGCGCCGCAGCACTCGACATAGCGCGCGTTGTTCTCCATGAAGATCGAATAGTGGTCGAGACGTTTCAGGCCGCGGCTTCGCAGGAAATGCGCCAGGCGGTTGGTGCGTGCCTCGAGTTCGGCATAGCTAACCGCTTCGCCCGATTGCGCCATGATGAAGGCCGCCTGGCCGGCTCTGGGCTTGGCGTGCGCGCCTGGATACATTGGCCGTTGCTCCCCGTGGTGATGGCGATGTCGAGTTGATTTCGGTCGAACGAAAACTCGTCATGGCCGGGAAAGCCCGGCCATGACGGTAAAGTATCTAGCTTCGCGCATAGATTGCCATCATCGTTGCACGCGTCAACACGGCGAGGTCGGTTCAAACCTGTCGATAAGACTTGACATCACGGATTTCGGATCGAACCCGCGGTTAGCCTTGCAACGCTGCCAGCAGTTCGTCGGGCTGTTCGACCATCATCATATGGCCTGCGCCACGCAGCACCACCGTGCGTGAATTCGGCAGCGCCGCGGCGAGCGCCTTGCCGGCCTTTGCCGGGGTCATCATGTCGCGCTCGCCGAGAATGATCGTCGCCGGGACCGTGATTTGCGTGGCGGCGGCGAGGGCGCCTTGATAGGCGTTGCAGGCGGACAGATCGTTGAACAGCACGCCGGGCCGACACCGTTCGAGAACCCGCTGCGCCCCGCTGTGCATCCACAAACCCGGCGCCAGGCTTCCGCCGAGTTCGGCCCTGGAACCAAGGCCCCAGATCGAGACCATGTCGACGGCCGAATGATCGTTGGCCTCGGCAGCCTTGAGCAGATCGGGTCCCACCGTCATGGTTGCCGCCGTTCCGATCAGGCTGAGGCCTGAGACCTTTCCCGGATGCCGTGCCGCGGTTTCCAGCGCGATCAGCGATCCCATGGAATGACCGACAAGCCGCGCCTTGGCCGCGCCGGCGGCATCCAGCAGCGACGCCGTCCAGTCGGCCATGCCGGCGATGGTCGAGATCGGCGCGCCGATCGAGCGTCCATGGCCCGGCAAGTCCGGAGCCAGCACGCCGTAGCCGTGGTGGGCAAACCAGCGGCTGTGCAAAGCCCAGGTGCTATGATCGAAGCCGGCGCCGTGCAGAAGCACGATGGTCGGTTGCGACGCATCGAATTCCCGTCCGCCGGTGGCAACGAATGTCTCAGACCCGTTCACGGATAACAGCATGGCTCAGGCCTTCTGCGACGTACGGAGTGCCTGTCCGAGGTCATCGATGATGTCGGAGGCGGATTCGATGCCGACCGACAGCCGCACCAGTTCTTCGCCGACTCCGGCGGCCTTGAGCTGGTCGGCGTCCATCTGCTGATGCGTGGTGCTGGCGGGATGAATGACCAGGGTCTTGGCATCGCCGACATTGGCCAGATGGCTGATCATGCGCAGCGCCTCGATGAATTTCTTCCCCGTTGGACGGCCACCCTTGATTCCGAAGCTGACGATGGACCCCGCGCCGCGCGGCAGCAGTCGCTTGGCCAACTCGTAATCGGGATGATTCTGCAGCGAGGGGTGCAGCACCCAGTCGACCGCCTTGTTTGCAATCAGGAACTCCAGCACCGCGGCGGTATTCGCGATGTGGCGGTCCATCCGGACGCCGAGCGTCTCGACCCCCTGCAGCAGTTGAAACGCATTGGTAGGCGACAGACACGCGCCGAAGTCGCGCAGGCCTTCGGTGCGCGCCCGCATGATGAATGCGGACGGGCCGAATTGCTCGTCGAAGACGATGCCGTGATAGCCGGCATAGGGCTCCGTCAACACCGGGAATTTGCCGGAGCCGCGCCAGTCGAATCGGCCGCCATCGACAAGGGCGCCACCGACGGCGATGCCGTGGCCGCCGATCCATTTGGTAGCCGAGTGCATGACGATATCTGCGCCAAGCTCGATCGGGCGGCTGAGATAGGGGGTCGCAAAGGTGTTGTCGATCAGCAGCGGGATGTTTGCCTGGTGCGCGATTGCCGCGACGGCCGGAATATCCAGCACTTCAAGGCCGGGATTGCCGATGGTTTCGCCGATCACCAGCCTTGTATTGGGCCGGATCGCGCTGCGGAATTCGTCCAGCGCCCGGGGCTTCACGAACGTTGTCGTGATGCCAAAACGCGGCAGCGTATGTGCAAGCAGGTTGATGGTGCCGCCATAAAGCGAGGCTGAGGCGACGATGTGGTCGCCGGCATTGAGCAGCGTCGCGATGGCCAGATGCATGGCGGCCATGCCGCTCGCCGTGCAGATCGCGCCGACGCCGCCCTCGAGCGCGGCCAGCCGTTCTTCCAGCACCGCCGTGGTCGGATTGGAAATCCGCGTGTAAATGTGCCCCGCGCGTTCGAGGTTGAACAGCGCCGCCGCGTGCTCGGAATCCTGAAACACGTAGGACGTGGTCTGATAGATCGGCACCGCACGCGCACCCGTGACGGGATCGGGATGCTGTCCTGCATGCAGGCTGAGGGTTTCGAACGCGGGCGGCTTTGGCGGGGGCATGCGAAGAACTCGAAAATCGAAGGGGATTACGAAAGGCGGCGCGCAGTTCTGCCATAAATCTCGCGTCGCCGTTAGTCTTGATGGTTTCAATGCCTGGAATCTTCCCGCGGCAGATTGGCTGCGGCGTTGTTGAGAACGATCAGCCCGTCGACGGCGACGCCGGTCATGGTGTTGACCAGAAACGGATTGACGTCGATCGAAGCGATGCGGGTGCCGGCGTCGGCCATCAGGTTGGACAGGCCGACGATGGCTTTCACCACGGAGGCCTCGTGCAGCGCGGGTTTGCCGCGATAGCCCTTCAGCTTCACGCCGGCTTTGGTGCGACCGATCAGTTGTCTTGCCTCCGCTGCGTCGAGCGGCGCGCCGGCTAGAGCTACGTCCTTCATCAGTTCGATATCGACGCCGCCGGTTCCGAACAGCACCACCGGTCCCATCTCGGCGTCGAGCGACGCGCCCACCACCAGCTCGAGGTCGGCCTTGACCTGCTGCGCGATCAGGATGCCCTCGAGCTTCGGCTTGTGCTTCAGTTTCCTGACCCGCGCGGTGATGTCGCCAAAGGCTTTCTTGACCTCCGCGGCGCTGGAGAGGTTCAGCACCACGCCGCCGATGTCGGATTTGTGCAGGATGTCCGCGCTGACCACCTTGGCGACCACCGGAAAGCCGATCTTCTTGGCGATCCTGACGGCGCCCGCCGCATCATGCGCGATCTCTTCCTTCGACACCGGAATGCCGTAAGCCTTCAGCAGTTTTTTCGATGCGACCTCATCGAGCGCGGCGCCCGTGGCACCCTTGAGCGTCCGCTCAAGGGTCGCGCGGGCGGCGGCGCTTGAACTCGACACCACGTCCGGCACCTCCTTGCGTAGCGAGCCATAGTCGATCAACGCCTTGATCGCGCCCACCGCCCGGTCCAGCCCCTGCATGACCGCGACATGCGGCACCGACTTGCGCAGGCCCTTGGTGAATTCCGTAAAACCGATCGACATCGCGCTGATATAGACCACGGGCTTGCTGGCGGCTCCCGCCATCTCGTTGACGATGCGCAAATTCCTCTCGCGTAACTCATGCGGGGCCTTCGGCAGTTCCGAATCGATGATGACGATGTCGGTATCGGGGTCGTCGATCATGATCTGGATCGACTGCATATAGACCGACGGATCGACGACGGCCGCAAACCCCGCGTCGAGCGGATTGCCGACGATGCTGCCGGGGCCGAGCATTTTTGCAAGCTTGTCGCTCGCGTCCTTGCTGAGCGGAGCAAAATTCAGTCCTGCGGAATGGAACGCGTCGAGCAACAGGCCGCGCTTGCCGCCCGACAAGGTCACCGCGGCAAGGCGTGCCGCTTTTGGCGGGTCGGCGTGGACGAAACATTCCGTTGTCTCGATCAACTCGTCCAGGCCGCGGACGCGGATGACGCCTTCGCGGGTCGAGATGGCATCGAATGTTTCGATCGAGCCGGCCAGCGCGCCGGTATGCGCCATCGCGGCGGCGCGCCCGCCTTCGGACGTGCCGAGTTTCAGCGCGATTACAGGTTTCCCCGCGGCCCGCGCGGCCTTGCAGGCTGCGCGAAAAACCTTGGTGTTACGCACGCCTTCCAGATAGACCACGATGACGCGGATACTGGGATCGGCGGCGAAATAAGCCATCAGGTCCGGCGTCTCGAGGCCGGCCTCGTTTCCGGTGGTCACCATGTAACCAACGCCGACCCCGCGATCTTCCAGCGCCTGCCGGATCGCCATCACGATGGCGCCGGATTGGCCGGCGATCGCGACGGGACCTGCTTCCATGGTGACGATGCGGTCGTCGATGTTGGTGAACAAGTTCTCGCCGGCGCTGAGATTGCCGAGGCAGTTCGGCCCGGTGACCGCCATGCCGGTTTCACGAATAGCCTGTTGCAGTTCGGTCGCGAGTTTCTGGCTCTGATCGTCCTGCAATTCGCTGAAGCCCGAGGTAACGATGGTGGCGGAGCGCGCTCCCGCCGCCGCCGCGTCGCGGATCACCTGCACCGCGAAACGCGCAGGCACCAGCACCAGGACGTGGTCGGGCTTGTCCGGAAGGCTGACAAAATCCTTGTAGCAGGGCACGCCCCAGATGGTTTCGCGCCTGGAATTGACCGGATAAAGCCCGCCTTGGTATTTATATTTGATCAGATTGGTCCAGATCCGCTCCGCGTAGTTCCCGGGCTTGTCCGTCGCTCCGACAAGCACGATGTTACGCGGATGCAGCATCGCGTGAATGTTCTTGACGATCTGACTAGCGTCCGGCGGAGGCGACCATTTGCTGGCGGGATCGGACGCAACGCTTACCTGAGCTTCCATAGACGTGACCTCGACCGTTCTTTCCTTATTCCGCGAGACAGAAGATCGCTCGACGATCCCCGCAGCTTTTCATTGTTGTTATTAAGAATCGAGCAGGGTGGCAACTCGCCTCCTCGTTCAGCCGGATTGATTACGGGCCGAGCATGGTTGCTCCTCATGCGTTAGGAGGAACGTTACTCCGCAGCGCGCCATTTCGCCATGTCACGTATGACCTCGCCATAAGCGGCTTGCGGTGAGCCCGCAGGGGTGTATCTTTCAAACCGACAACTGAAAATATCGAGGCATGCCGACCGTTCGGCAAAGTTACACGGCCTATTGCGGCCCGATACCAACGATACATCGGCGATTTCGTACTGCACTGTCACATTATCGACCATGAAGACCACGGCATGATGCAGAACATCCGCATCGGGCACGCCCGCGATTTGAAATTTGATTGAAAAAATGAGGAGGAATTCATGACCGAACTTCATTCCGTAAGCCTCACTCGCCGAAGCCTTTTAGGTACGGGTGCGGCCCTGGTCGCAGCGAATGCATTGCCGTCCGGTGCGCTGGCGCAGGGTGCAAAATTCCGCAGGTGGGAGATCACCGACCCAGCGATGCCGCCGCGCGTCCTCGACAGCTACAAGAAGGGGATCGGCAAGATGCTTGGCTTGCCGCCGACGGATCCGCGCAACTGGTACCGCAACGCGTTCGTCCACGTCTTCGACTGCCCGCATCAGAATTGGTGGTTTCTCGCCTGGCACCGCGCTTATCTCGGTTGGCTGGAGGTGACGCTCCGCGACCTCAGCGAGGACAAGGATTTTGCGCTTCCATATTGGGACTGGACCAAGACGCCCCGCGTCCCCGCCGCGATGTTCGAGGGCGTTCTTGATCCGAACAATGCCGCTTTCATCCCCGCCTTCGACAAGTTCAAGGCACAGTTTGAGGCGCCGGTCGCCGCGCTGTACGCAAGCTTTTCGCCGGCACAGAACAACAACCTCTCGCAGCGCGGCGTCGGCAGTCCCGCGGACTTCTGGGACAGCGCCGCGGGGATGTTTTTCGACCAACCGGACGCCCGTGGCCTTACCGCGGCGAACCCGGATCTGGATCCTGCCACCAAGATAGCCGTTTCCATGGCTACCATAACAAATGCGTTGCGGACGCCGACCTTCGCCGGAAGTGCCGCCGGGCCTGACCCGGCTGGGTTCGACAGCGCCAAGGCAACCAGCCATAATGGCTCATCCCGGGAAGGCGTCCTCGAGGGCCAGCCGCACGACAATGTGCACGGCGCGATGGGAGGCCCCGGCGGCGCCGCCTTCATGGTGTCGTTCCTGTCGCCGGTGGATCCAATCTTTTTTCTGCATCACGGCAATCTCGATCGGTTATGGGATGTGTGGACGCGGCGGCAAATCGTGCTGAAGCAGCCGGCATTGCCGGAGGGAGCGGATCTCACCACATGGTCCGCGGAGCAGTTTCTGTTCTTCAGCGACGAGAAGGGCAAGCCGGTTTCAAAAACCTCACCGGCCGACTACACCACTCTGGCTACATTCAACTACGATTACTCGCCCGGTTCCGGCGAAAACCAGGTGCCCGGATCCGGGCCGCTCGTTGCTGCCGCAAGCCCACCCAGGCAGGCGCAGGTATTCAGTGCCCAGATCGCCTCCGCCTCGATCGGTTCCGGCACGGCGGCAGGCGGTGTGACCGAGGTGCCCGCAGCCGCATTGCAGGGAGCGGCGGCAGGGGCGCCGCCGCGGGTTGCCGAGATCACGCTGGACCTTACACCTGCCGACCGGGGCCGCCGTTTCCGCGTGCTGGTCTCGCCGGGGGGCGGCGCCAATCCCGTCGAGGCCGGCGCGATCACGGTGTTCGGCCACCATCTCCATGGTCCAACCACATTCGCCGTGCCGATTCCTGAAATTCCAAGCGCTGCCGCCGCCTCGGGGAATGTACCGCTCGACATCCGCGTGGTGCCGATCGAGCCCACCGCAAGACCGTCCCCCGCGGCCACGGCGAAAGCGGGTGCGCGAGCGCCGCAGCCGGGGGCGGCACCCAAGGTGAGCGCCATCCGGGTGACGATCTGAAGACGGGATGCGCAAAGGTCTGTCCACCGCGGTACTCGTCCTGGTCCTTGGGCTCGGGACGAGCACGCTTGCGGCGCAGGAGAGCCGCATGATTGAGTTGTCTGTGCCTGGCTCGTCCAGTCGCGGCGAGTCCGTCGAGATGAGAGTCAAGACCGGCCCGCTTCCTCCGGGGGCCCGCGTTGTTCTCATGAACGAACAGGGTGATATCCTCGGCGGTATTACCCAGTTCGGCCCGTCCGGAGAGCGAAACGCCCCCGTGCTGCTTCCGCGGACGGCCGTAATCGACGGACGTGTCCGCTTGCGGGTGCAAGTGATCGAACCAGGCTCGCCGCCACGCTCGCCGCGACCCGGCGAGGTGGAGGTGCTCCCGGCCGAGAGCAAATAACCGCCCCGTTTGTCTTTCCAAACGCATGGTTGTTCAGTTCGCTCAAGCTGACGCAGCGCATGGCGGTCCGACATCGCAGCCTCAGACCATGGGGACGCGTCTCGCGGCAATGGCCGCCGGTGAAATGACGGATGTCGATCGGCGCCCGCCACCGCTCCGTATAGCGCACCTGGGGCGCCGCGTTGCGG
>JAXDOO010000360.1:0-2809 GCA_034668865.1 Alphaproteobacteria bacterium | reverse complement strand
GATATCGCCCGCCTATGGGATGGCGCCGCCTGCCTATACCGTGACCGCCCGGACGCTGCATTGGCTCACCGCCGTGCTCGTTCTGATCATGATCCCGGTTGGCATCATCATTGCCAATGAATGGGGCGGAGCCTGGCAGGAGCGGTTGTACAATCTGCACAAGGCGGTCGGCGCCGTGCTCATCCCGATCGTCATCGTGCGGATGGTCTACCGTCTGACCCATCCGCCGGCACCGCTGCCTGCGGACATTCCGGTGCTGATGCGTTTCGTGGCGCACGCCAATCACTGGGCGCTCTATCTCCTGTTGCTTGTGCAGCCCTTGCTCGGCTGGATCGCCACCTCGGCCTATCCGGCTCCAGTTTCAGTGTTCGGCCTATTCAATCTGCCGCAGATCTGGCCGGCGGACCGCGCGCTGTCGGATCAGCTTTTTGCCTGGCACCGCGCCGTCGGCATCACGCTCGCGGTGCTGGTGGCGATGCATGTGGGCGGCGCGCTCTATCATCACTTCATCCGACGGGATCGAGTGCTGATGCGCATGATCACGGGCGGCTAGCCGCGCCTTTATGGGCCGCCGGTCAAATAGCTTGCCGGTCGCAGATCTTGCATCCCCCGGCATGGCCGGGCAGCTTGTCGAAACCTCGATCCTGTGCCTGCCGCTCGGGGCGACCGAGCAGCATGGCGCGCACCTGCCGGTCGACACCGATGTGATCGTCGCGCAGGAGCTGACGCGCCTCCTGGTCGAGCGCTGGGGAGAAGAATTCGATCTTTGGCCGCTGCCGGTCGTGCCGCTCGGCCTGTCGCATGAGCACGATTGGGCGCCGGACACGCAAAGCCTGTCGATCAAGAGCTTTCATGCCTTGCTGCGGGACTTGGCGGCCGACATCGTGCGCGCGCTGCCCGCGCGCAATCTCGCCATCGTCAACGGTCATGGCGGCAATCGCGGCTTCCTGGACAATTTCCTGCACGAGCTGCGCGCCGATTTCGCCATCAATGCCTGCGTCATCCATCCCTTCGATCTGACCAAGGCGGCGAGTGGCGTGACGGGTGCCGATGTCCATGGCGGCCGCAGCGAAACCTCGCTGATGCTGGCGATCGCGCCGGACCAGGTGCGACGCGATGCCATCAAAGCCTTCGAGCATCCGCCCGACGAGGCCGCCATCCGGGCCTTGATCTTCGATCGCGGCGTGAGCTGGCCGTGGCGCACCGACGATCCGCGGCTTGCGCGGGGCGGTCTGATCGGCGACCCGTCCGGGGCGTCGGCCGAATTGGGGGCGGCCATTGTCGAGAGCATCGTCGCAGAGTCGCGCAACGTCTTTGCGCGCCTGCTCGAGAACCAGAAGATCATGCAAGGCAGCGGCGCGCTACCGCCCGGCTGAGGGCTCGCGGCGCGCGACCATGGCGGCGATAGCGCCCGCCAGCGCGGCCAGCACGCACCAATAGGCATAGCGGAAATCGCTGGCGACGCCGGTGACGAAAAACGTCAAGACATAGACCACCGCCGAGCCGCAGGTGCCGATGGCGAATGCCCCCGACGGCGTCATGCGCCTGCACCACGCGGCGGCGCAGACCGCGCCGGCGAGCAGGAGCCAAAAGCCGGACCGAAACAGGACGGTCGGCTTGAGCGCCGCGTGCAGGGCGAGCAGCGCCTGAAAGCGCGGATTATCCGCCAGCGGTATCTTGCCGGGATAGAGCTCGAGTGTGAGGTGTGGCCCCGTTAGAAAGGTCCACAGATGAGTAGCGCGATGTTGAAGATAGGCGAGCGGATGCGCGAGCACCGCGCGGGTCCAGGCTTCGACCAGCCGCGGCCTGCCGAAGACTTTGTCGTCCTTGCGTTCCAGGCGCTGCATCACAAAGCGGCACGGCTCTCTGGTCCAATAGGCGTCCCAGAGTGACGGGTCGTGGCAGCGGGTGGTGAGCAGGGTGGTCTCATCGGCGCTCCACGTCACCGGAAACTGGTTTTGACCGGTGAAATGGGTGATGCCGCCGAGATCGAACACCAGGAGCGAATGCAGCGGGTTCTGCCGTTCGACGTCGAGGACGATGTAATAGGCGAGATGCAGGATCGCATAACCGGCCAATGCAAGCGGGATGAAAACGATCGCCGCCCGCTTCCAGGCAAAACCTTCGGGCCATAGCACGTAGCCGGCAAGCAGCGGCGCCGCGAGAATGGCGTTGGGCCGCAGCAGGATGCCGAGCGCCACCAGAACGAGCGCCAGTGCCTGCACCGGCCGGCGCAGTGGGGACGGTCGCCCGGCGATGGCGTAGACCGCGGCCGCGGCCAGCAGCCAGACGATGCCGAACAATACGTCGCGCCAGATCATGCTGAGCAGCATGAAGGCCGGCGGCATCAGCGCCAGCAGCGGTACGGTCAATCCGAGCCAGCGCGAGCGGCGCGCCACGGTCAGCGCCAGCAGACCGAAAGCGAGCCAATACGAGCTCGCGATCAGCAGGAATATGCTGCCCGTGCCCGGCGCGATCGGATCGACCAGCCGCCAGAGGATGCTCATGAGCGGCGATTGCCAGTCGCCGAACCGCCATTCCCTCGCCATTTGGTAGACGAAGCCGGCGTCGTTGGTCATGTAGCCGGGATAGATGACCACCACGGTGAGTAGGAAGCCCGCCGCAGTGAGCAAAAGGATGGGCAGCTCTCGCAAGAGCGATGCCGGTGTCGCTTGTTCGGAAGTCGCTTTGAAGTCCATCGACAAATCGTCAGATTGAACGCCGAGCGTCAGTACGCCGGGCAGGTCGGCAATACAATGCGCCCGCGGCGGATCAAGTATAGACCACCGACACTTGCACCTGTCCGCGC
>JAXDOO010000359.1:0-6119 GCA_034668865.1 Alphaproteobacteria bacterium | reverse complement strand
TTCCCAGCACTTCGTTCAACAGCCGCCCGTAAAAACTCGGTGTCGAATTGTTGCCGGACGATCCCATGGTTAGCTCGGTGGTCTTGGCCTGCTGCCAGTTGTCGACCGGCGCGGTGTGCCAGACGGTAAGGATCGCGGTTTCCTGGCTGGGCGTGCCGAGCCAAATGAATTTAGTCGGGTCGAAATTCGCTTCCTTGGTGCCGAACAGCGGCTCGAACGGCACGTTGTTCTGCAAGCCGCCGATGGTCAGCCCGTCTTTCGGGGCGACGTTGTAGAGGAAATTGGCGGCGACGATGCCGCCGGCGCCGGCCATGTTCTTGACCACTACCGTGGGATTGCCGGGAATATGCTTGGGCAAATGCGCCGCAAGCGTACGCGCCACCGCGTCATAGCCGCCGCCGGGGGCTGAGCTGAGGATGATGGTGACGGTCTGGCCTTTGTAGAAATCGGCCGGCGACTGCGCCAGTGCGGGGCCGGCCCACAGACCGAGAATAAACAATCCAAGCAAGCCGCGGCGGCAAAGATCGGTCGGCATGGTCATCCTCCGGAAATTCACAGCGCATCATCCAACTGTCATAAAACGCGCCTAGCGTCACGGCGTCAATTTACCAATAGTCACGGCTTACCAATAGTCACGGCGTCAATTTACCAATAAAAGAGGGGCGCATGTCCAATCCTCATCGGCGATTGCTCACGAGCTTTGCTGCCGTCCTGATTATCGGCATGGCCCTGTCGCAATCCGCCAGCCCGGCGGCAGCGCAGTCGGCCCCGAGCGGCTTCGTCAACAAAGGCCTGGTCGGCGTGGGGCGTCTGCCCGCCGACATGAAGGACAAATTCGGCGAAACCCTCGGCTCAGGGTCCGGGCTGGCGGCCGATATGAAATCCTGGACCAAGACCGCCGACGGCTATCGCGGCATCTTCTACGTTCTGCCGGACCGCGGCTATAACGTGGAAGGCACCACCGATTACCGCGCGCGGCTCAATAAAATATCCGTCACCTTCAAACCGATCGAAGGCGCCGCCGTCGGCAGCGCCGCCGCCGAAGGCAATGCCGTCACGCTGAAGGTCGAAGACACCATCCTGCTCACCGACAATGCCGGCGAGCCGATGAGCGGACTTGATCCCGCGGAAGGCGGCGTGAAGCCGGCGGCCGGCGCCATTCCGCCATTGCCGCAGACGGTGAACGGGCGTGTCGCGCTCGATCCCGAAGCCGTTGTTCTACTGGCCGACGGCAGCTTCTTCGTCAGTGACGAATACGGACCCTACATCTATCGCTTCTCTGCCAGCGGTAAAATGCTCTCAGCGATCCGGCCACCGGAAGCCATCGTTCCGAAGCGCAAAGGCAAGGACCACTTCTCCGCCAATGCTCCGGGTGCCGGTGTCAAGAAGCCGGAGCCGGCTAATCCCGAAACCGGACGTCAGAACAACCAGGGCTTTGAAGGCCTCGCGTTGACGCCGGACGGCAGACATCTTGTTACCGTCCTGCAAAGTGCCACCCGCCAGGACGGCGGCGACAAACCCGAAACCCGCAATCACACGCGCGTCCTCTATTTCGACATCACGAATCCGGATCAGGCCATGCTCGTGCGCCACTATGTCTTGTCGCTTCCGGTATTCGATGCGGATGGCAAAAAGCGTATCGCCGCGCAGAGCGAGCTGCTCGCGCTCGACGAGGCGCGCTTCCTGCTGCTGTGCCGTGACGGCAACGGCTTCGGCACCAAGAATGCCGAGTCGCTCTATCGCAAGGTCGAGTTGCTCGACGTCAGCGGTGCCACCAATCTCGTCGGCAGCCAATATGAAGGCATCACCCCGGTTGCGCCCGGCGGCAGGCTAGAGGCCGATGTGGTTCCGGCGAAACTGACGCCTTTCATCGACATCAATGACAAGACGCAACTTGCTAAATTCGGCTTGCATAACGGCATGCCGAATGATCGCACCAATCTCTCGGAAAAATGGGAAGGCCTGGGCCTAGTGCCCGCGCTCGATCCGGCCAACCCGAATGACTTCTTTCTTCTGGTCATCAACGACAATGACTTTTTGACCACGAATGGCTTCCAGGTCGGCGCTCCCTACAAGGCTGAAAATGGCGTGGATGTGGACACCATGATGCTCGCCTACCGGGTGACCCTGCCCAAATAGCGGCCCAGATCGCCGACATGTGATGGTGTGCGACATCATGATACGCGGTCGGAACGCGGCCCGCCGCGTATCATCATTTGCCCGCGCCGGTCATTAGCCTCATTTGCTTGTGGTTTTGCGGCGCAACATGCGCGCGCCGCCATGCACCACCAAAGTCTAGGTGCGGCAGTTGGCCCGCGCCAAAAAAAATATAGTATTATGCATACCAACATAGATGCGCTTTGATGCGCAAAGGGTGCGGTCCTCGTTTGGCAAGACCGCGCCATCAAGCCGCCATAGAACGGCACAGATAACCGGAGGAAGTCACTATGCAACGCTCCACCCATTCGCTCGACTTTTTTGCTGCGGCCGCATTGGTCCTCGGCTCCGTCCTCGCGCCGGCGCCCGCTCTTTCTGCCTGGGAACCCAATCGACCAATCGAGCTCATCGTTCCCGCCGGCACCGGCGGCGGCGCCGACATCATGGCCCGCACCATCCAGGGCATCGTCACCAAACACAGTCTGACCAAGCAGCCGATGGTCGTGGTCAACAAGGCCGGCGGCGCGGGCGGCGAGGGCTTCCTCGACGTCAAGGCTTCGCAGGGCAATCCGCACAAGATCATCATCACCCTGTCCAACCTCTTCACCACGCCAATGGCCACCGGCATTCCCTTCAACTGGAAGGACCTGACCCCGGTCGCCATGCTTGCTCTCGACGAGTTCGTGCTCTGGGTGAATGCCGAGAAGCCCTACAAGTCCGCGAAGGAATATGTCGACGCCGCCAAGGCCGCGAACGGCACCTTCAAAATGGGCGGCACCGGCTCCAAGCAGGAAGACCAAATCATCACCGAGGCCATTCAGAAGGCTACGGGCGCCAAGTTCATCTACATTCCACAGGCGGGCGGCGGTGCGGTGGCTGTGCAGCTCGTCGGCAACCACGTCGACTCTACCGTCAACAACCCGAACGAAGCGATCTCGCATTGGCGCGGCGGTAAAGTGCGCCCGCTCTGCGTGTTCGACTCCAAGCAGCTTGACTATAAGGAGAAGATCGCCGGCGATCAGGCCTGGAACAGCATTCCGACCTGCAAGTCGGCAGGCCTCGATATCGAGTATCTGATGCTGCGCGGCATCTTCATGAGTCCGGGCGCCACCAAGGACCAGGTCGATTACTACGTCGAGGTGTTCAAGAAGGTGCGCGAAACGGAGGAATGGAAGAAGCTGATGGCCGACGGTGCGTTCAATCAGACCTTCATGACCGGGAAGGAATACACCGACTGGGTCGCCAAGGAAGAAACGCGCCACCAGGAGCTGATGAAAGCCGCCGGCTTCCTGGCCGCCAACTGACAATCTGGCACCACACGCGCCGGCGGGCTCAACCCGCCGGCGGTTTTCTGCGGATGGTTGCGGAGCAAGTCGAGATGAAAAGGGGTCGGGCAAGCGCGGAGACGGGTCCGAGTCATCGCGCAGTGGAAATCGGTGTTGCGCTGGCCACGACCGGCTTTGCGGTGCTTGTCATCGTCGGCAGCTTACGGGCCGGGATCGACTGGGGGGCCGAAGGCCCGCGCGCCGGATTTTTTCCATTCTATATTGCCATGTTTATTCTGCTCGCCAGCATGGTCAACCTTTTCTCCGCGTTTGCAGATTCGCCGCGCGAAAAGCTGTTCGCCCAATGGGGCCAACTGCTCCGCGTGCTGTCGGTGATCATTCCAACCGCGGTCTTCGTCGGGATCATTCCCACGCTCGGCATCTATGTCTCGTCGGCGTTGCTGATCGCCCTATTCATGAAGTGGCTGGGAAAATATCGCTGGTCGATCGTCGCGCTGGTTGCGGTGGGCGTGCCGGTGGCGACCTTTCTGGTTTTCGAAAAGTGGTTCCTGGTGCCCCTGCCGAAGGGGCCGGTGGAGGCGATGTTGGGATTTTGATCGTAGCAGGGAAGCCGGGACACCCGGCACGGGGACGAAAGCTCAGCGAACATGGAAGAAGTCGTCAATCTGTTTCACGGCTTTGCCGTCGTACTGCAGCCGTTCAACATCATGGTGATGGTGATCGGGATTCTGCTCGGCGTCATCATCGGTGTGCTGCCCGGCCTCGGTGGCGCCAACGGCGTGGCAATCCTGTTGCCGCTGACCTTCTCGATGTCGCCGACCTCCGCCATCATCATGCTGTCCTGCATCTATTGGGGCGCGCTGTTCGGCGGCGCCATCACCTCGATATTGTTCAACATCCCCGGTGAGCCCTGGTCGGTCGCGACCACCTTCGACGGCTATCCCATGGCGCAGAAGGGTCAGGCGGGCGAGGCGCTCACCGCGGCGTTCACCTCCTCCTTTGTCGGCGCGTTGTTCGCCGTCATCATGATCACGCTGGTGGCGCCGTTGGTCGCCGCCTTTGCCCTGCAATTTGGGCCGGCGGAGAAGTTTGGCGTCTATTTCCTGGCCTTTTGCAGCTTCATCGGCATGAGCAAGGAGCCGCCGTTCAAGACACTGGCGGCGATGATGATCGGCTTCGCGCTCGCCTCCGTCGGCCTCGACCAGATGACCGGCGCGTTGCGGCTCACCTTCGGCTTCACCGACTTGCTCAGCGGTTTCGACTTCCTGATCGCGGTGATCGGCCTGTTCGGCATCGGCGAGATCCTGCTGACCATGGAGGAGGGGCTCGCGTTCAAAGGGCGCACCGCAACCATCAACTCCAAGGTCGTATTGCAGACCTGGAAGAAACTGCCGCGCTTCTGGGTAACTTCACTGCGCTCCTGTGTCATAGGCTGCTGGATGGGCATCACGCCCGCCGGCGCCACGCCTGCCTCCTTCATGAGCTACGGCATCGCAAAACGCACCTCGCGTAATGGCCGCAAATTCGGCACCGGCGAGATCGAGGGCGTGGTGGCGCCGGAAACCGCGGCGCATGCCGCTGGGACTGCCGCGCTGCTGCCGATGCTGGCGCTCGGTGTTCCCGGCTCGCCCACCGCGGCGGTGTTGCTCGGCGGCCTGCTGATCTGGGGTCTTCAGCCCGGGCCGATGCTCTTCGTCGAGAACAAGGACTTCGTCTGGGGCTTGATCGCGAGCATGTATCTCGGCAACATCGCCGGCCTCATCATCGTGTTGACCTGCGTGCCGCTGTTCGCCGCGATCTTGCGCATCCCTTTCAGCATCATCGCCCCGGTCATCTTGGTGTTCTGCGCCATCGGCGCCTATTCAGTGAACAACAGAACCTTCGACGTGATGCTGATGCTGGTGTTTGGCGTGATCGGCTACATCCTGAAGAAGTGCAATTACCCGCTGGCTCCGCTGGTGCTCGCGATCGTGCTTGGCAACAAGGCGGAGGAAGCATTCCGCCAGTCGTTACTTGGTTCGCAGGGCAGCTTGGCAGTGTTCTTTTCGAACGGACTCGTGGGCACGATCATGACGTTAGGGTTGATCGCCCTGTTCTGGCCGCTGATCTCCAACGGCTGGGCCTGGCTGCGTTCACGCCCAGCCTATTGAGCCGCCCGGAGGGCGCGCTGGCGAAAGGAAAACTAATGTCGTTGTCGCCGGTGAGGTGCAGCATTTGCGTTCAGGCCGGCTCTTGGAATATTGTATACCAGACATGACTTCAGCCCCAACCAGCTTTGCCTCGCTTAAATCCCACCCCGATGAACCCGCGGTGGCCCCCGCCTCGCCGACTACGCGTCTGGCGCTCGAGCCGCTCGCTTCCGACAGCTTCAAGAACAAGGCCTATGCCGCGCTGAAAAACGTCATCGCCGGCATGGATGTCTATCGCAGCCGCTTGGACATCCGGCTCGACGAGCGCCAACTCGCGCAGGATTTCGGCGTCAGCCGCACGCCGGTGCGCGAAGCCATGGCGCAGCTCGAGCGCGAAGGATTTATCCGTTCAGTGCCGCGCCGCGGGGTTTACGTGGTGCGCAAGACCAAGCGCGAAGTGATCGAAATGATCACCGCCTGGGCGGCGCTTGAGAGCATGGCGGCCCGCCTGATCACCAAGAGCGCCACCGACGACGAGATCGCGGTG
>JAXDOO010000358.1:0-4697 GCA_034668865.1 Alphaproteobacteria bacterium | reverse complement strand
AGACGAGCGCAAAGAGACGTGCGCAGTCCACGATGTCCATGTCCTTTGCCTTCGCTACTTGGTGGACGACGGGATTGTAGCTGCGCGCGCCCGTGAGGAACCAGAAACGGCCGATCTCGGTCTGCTCTGCGGTGCGCGTCTTGCTGTTGAGCGCGCCGAGCTCGCGGATTTCATTGAGATCGCGCGTCCAGGTCTCGGAATCGAGCGCAGGCGGCGGCTCGGGACGGAATTGCGAGCCGCGCGTCATCGTCCACGGTGTGTATCCGCCGGCCATGGAGTCGCGCGGCACGACGGTCGGCACATAGACGCCGGGACTGGTATGCGGGCGATAGCTCTCGCGCACGTCGCTGCCGTCGTTCGCACGCAAGGCGATGATTCCGGCGGCGGCTTTCTTGCCCAGCGAAATCCCATTGGCCTTGGGCGCGCCCTCTGGGATGGCGGCGAGCATCTTCGTAAGCGTCGCTTCGAGATCGGCCTTCTGATCCGGATGAAGCGCCAACAGCGCATCATGGCCGGCGGTCGCCGCCGCGGCCTCCTTAGAGGCGCCGCGATCTGCCACGAGCTCCAGCTTGTAAGAGGAATAACGGGGCTCGATGGCATTCACCGCCTCGAACATTGCAAGGTGAAGAATGGCGGTTCCACGTGCGTGCATGGGGGTCGTGAGCGAGGGCTTTACCGCCGCAATGGCGTCGGCCTTAGCGTTCCAGTCCATGATGACGTCGCCGCGGGCGACAGTGGTCACTAGCGCGGCTGCGCATACGCTCACGAGCAACGTGGTTAGCTTAATCGCTGATAAATGTTGCATGAAAGATTCCTCCATTTGGCACCGCAAGGCGCGCCGTACGAGAGGGATCTTTTTTTGTTTTTTCTGACCGTCGCGCCTCGCCGCGAGTGACGGACAGCGGAAAGTATGGGCCATGCCACGTACGCCGTCTATGCAAAATTGACCACATACGAACGGGACCCAGCCACAACCTGTCTGGCACAAGGTTCAAGCATATCGGCGCATGCTGATCGCGGAGATGTCGGCACCCGCAACGACAGGAAGTCTGTTCGCTGGCTGACGCGATGGTCTTCGGGCGGCACCCAATACGCGGAGCCGCCCTTTCCAATTCCACCAGTGGCTTGAGTTCCTTACGCCTTCAGGCTCCCCCGGCATGGGGACTGCCGTTCAGTCCGCGTCCCCGCAAAAGCGTAATAAAATCTCGCATCCATACATCGTAGTCGGGCCGGCGCCAGGCCGTGACTAGATTGCCGTCCGTCACGGCTTTTCCGGGCTCATGCACCCAAATGCATCCTGCCGCACGCACGTCGGCTTCGAGTACTACGTTTGCGCTGATCCGCTTTTTCTTGATTCCCGACTGATGAAGCGCCTCTAGAATGACGTTCGGCCCGTGACAGATGCCAGTCACCGGCTTGTCGTTTTCGACGAAGTGGCGGACGATCTCCACACATGTGCGGTTGGCACGCAGATATTCAGGGCCGGGCCCTCCGGGAATGACACAAGCGTCGAAAGTAGCGGGATCGACATCATCGAAGGCAACATCGACGTCAATGATCCAGCCTTCCCTTTGCTCAAACGTGTCGACCTCGCCGGCAGCCCCTCCCGCGAAGATAACCACCGTCCGCGTCGGCTTCTTCACCGCCGCAGCGATGACGACCTCATGGCCCTCTTCCAGCATTCGATAATAGGCGTAATCATGAATGCCCGAACTGGTGGACTCGGCGAGCAGGAATAGAATTCGCGCCATCGTCAGGCCCTCCGCCGGAGTTTCACCCGCCCTTGCCCGCGCAGCAGGGACAGAAATTCACGGACCCAAATGTGCTGGTACGGCCGCCCGCTCACGGTCACCATATTGCCTTCGCGTACCGGCTCGCCGCGGGATTCGATGAACGTGCAGCCTCCCATCTCGAGGCGCGGCCTGATAAGCGGATTACCGGCCATGCGCTTGCCCGTGACCCCGGCAGCGACGAGAAGGATCGGGCCACGGCAGATGGCCGATATCGGCTTCCCGATGTCGAGGAAATGCCGGATCAGGGCAATGCAGCGGGGGAAGTTGCGCAGATACACCGGCGCTCGCCCGCCGGGAAGCAGCAGGCCATCATAATCCTCCGGGTTGACCTCATCGAACGCCGCATCGACGCGCAGCGGATACCAGGGACGCTCGATCCCATGATCCCAACCCGGCTCCTGCTGATGAAAGACGGTGAGCAGCGTCTTCTTCGCAGGCGCCGCCACCGTGACCTCGATGCGCTCCTCGCGCATGCGGAACAGGCCGTATTCCGCCTCCGGGCCGCTCCCGTCCCCGCTGATGATCAATACTTTGGGCATTGTCGTTCCTCCACCCACCCCAAAACGGTATGGCTCCTGGCAGGTTGCAACAAATGGTATTTTTTACTCGGCATGCGATCCCGTTTACGGCTTTATGCTTTCGGTAAACCAGTCGGTCGGCAGATCGTGGCCAACACCCTTCTCCTTGGCCTTGCGGTAGACCACCGAGCCGGCGGCCGCGAATTGATAGCCAAGGCCGAGATTGTTCAGGAAACAGGTGATCTCCGTATCGCCCTGGCGGCCCTTCGCCTGGCCGGCGATCACCTCGGCGATGGTGGGGAATTTGGTGATATCGACATCACCCGGCTTGAAGCCTTTCCGTTCGCTGACGGCTGACTCACCCTTCAGTTCAACGCTGACCTCGATGATCGGCGAGATGTCCCGCGAGTGGATCGCCACCCGGTCGGCCTTCCGGAGCGCGTCCATTTCGATCTCGGGCCGTCTGATTGAACCCATATGCATGCCTATCTCGACCCACGGCGCGAAGAAAATTGCGTCTTCGCTGCTGGTGGCGCAGAGCGCGATATCGGCGCCCTTCACGGCGGCTTCCGGCTGGTCGACCGGCTGCACCTCGACGTTGAGGATCCTGCTCATGTTCTTGCAGAAGGCTTGACGTCTTTCCGGGTTGGGGCTGAAGCAGCGGATCTTCTCGATGTCGCGTACGGCGCAGGCGGCCATCAACTGCGTTCCGGCCTGCCCGCCCGCCCCGATGATACCGACCGTCTTGGAGTTCTTGCGGGAAAGGTATTTGACGCCAAGGCCACTGGCGGCGCCGACCCGGAAGCGCTGCATGATGCCGTCCGGCAGGATCGCCAGCGGCTCGCCGTTGTATATGGAGAACAGCAGAACCAGCCCGACGTAGCGGTCGTTCGGCGCGGCCGGCACTTTCTCGCGGCGCACGCTGTTGCCGACCGTCGGCATGGTGATGATGTCGGAATTGATACGGACCGCGCCGATCCCCAATTTCGGAATCACGCCATCCATGGATTTCAGGCTGTAGTGGGCGCCATCCTGTCCCGTCGGCACGAGGCAGTCGGAACGCGTGCGCGACAGGCCGCGGCCCTCCGCGAGCTCCACATAGGCTTCCTCCAGCGCTGCGATGCATTCAGGCATGGTCAGCAACTGCTCGACGTCGTCGTTCGACAAAATCAGGGTCACCACGATTTCCTATTGTAAATATCCGCAGCGAACTGCCGGCAGCAGAACCCTACACCGCAACTCATCCCTTGGCTTGCGGCGCTGGAGCAAATTGCGGGAACAGGTCGTCGAACGTGAACTTCCGCCTGGTCAGGCCCTGTTCGTGCGCATACCCGGTTACGGTATTGATGCTTTTTACGTTCCGTTCGGTGGCGCCATATTCCCAGGGATCTTTGCCGACGATCTCCTCCTGCTCCTCCCAGGCCGCGCGATACCAGACGAGTGGCACGCTACGTGGGCTCTCCATGCGCTTCATGGCGATTTTTTTCGCCTCATTGAAGGCATTGAACAAGCTGCCCGTCGCCCATGGATGCGCCTCCACGACCTCCTGCCTGATGGCCATGAGATGCATGATCGGAAACATGCCGGTCTTCCGGAAATAGGCGATCTCCTCTTCCTTGAAATTTGGAAATAGCTGTGCGACGCGCGGGTCCCTTTGCCGGATCGGTTCGATACGGTCGGGATGCATCATCGCGTCGAGTTCTCCCTCGATCAGCATCTTTTCGACCGACTGACCTTTGCCGAGCCGGTGTATCTTCATGCCAGGCGGCGGCGCGAATTCCATGATCTCGTCGAGCTCGGTAAACCATTCGATCGATGTCTGCGGCACACCGTAGTCGTGCTGAAGGATGCCGCGGATCAGGACGTTGATGGTGAATTGCAGTTGCTTGACGCCAACCTTGCGGCCGGCCATATCGGCTGGTGCGCGAATGCCTTTTCCCGTGTTGATGTAAATAAAGCCATGGCCGAAACGCCGGCTCATAAAAACAGGAATGGCGGAGTATGGGAAATCATGGTCGCGCGCGATGACAAAGGAGGAGAGTGAGATTTCCGCAATGTCGAACTCATGCCCCTGCAGGAAACGCGAGTGGCGCTCTATCGAATCCATATTGGTAACCACCGTCAGGTCTATCCCTTCCGGCCGGACCTTGCCCTCCTTCAAGGGGCGGATGATCTCCATGTCGGCGCAGGCGAGTGTGAGTGACAGTCGGCTGGACAAGATTGCGTCCCTTCTCTTTGGTATTCCTGATCAGATAAGCCGCCGGGAAATGTTCCCGGCGGCTCGCTGTTGGCGGTGCGTAAGCGTTACTGGCACGCGACCGTGGTGGGCTCAGGCGCATTTGGGAATTTGGTGTTGTAGGTTTTTTGTGTGTCTTTTTGTTTTTTT
>JAXDOO010000357.1:0-15843 GCA_034668865.1 Alphaproteobacteria bacterium | reverse complement strand
CGCACGATCTTGTTAAGCTTCCCGCGGGATCGGGACGGAATTACGGCTTTTGCAGCGTTTAACCCCGGATCGCCCAGATCAGGAGGATGCCGAGAACGGCCGAGACGATACCGACAATCCGCAACGATCCGTCCTGCGTCTGCTGGACCGATTCCATGGCGCGCTTGGCGGTGGCCGGAAAGGCGCAAAACATCAATCCCTCGATCACGAAGACCAGGCCAAGCGCGACGATGAAATCAGACATTGGTTCACCGCGGCGCTATGGCTCTGTCCTTACCTTGCGCCCTGCGTCTGCGGCGTTCCCGGTTGCGGCGCCGGAGCCCGTGCTCCGGGCGTATTGGCGGTGCCTCTGCCGCCGCTGGGAGCCACGAAGAAGCGGAAAAATTCCGAATCCGGCGTCAGCAGCATGCGCGTGTCGTTGTGCTGGAAGGCGGTCTCATAGGCCTGCATCGAACGGTAGAAGGAGAAGAAGTCTCTGTCCTTGTTGAACGCGTCGGCGAAGATCTGGTTACGTGTGGCGTCGCCTTCGCCGCGTGTCTGTTCGGCTGTCGAGGTTGCCTCGGCGATCAGCACGGTCACGTCGCGGTCGGCACGGGCGCGGGTTTGCTGGGCCTCCTGCTGACCCTGCGCGCGGTAGCCGGCGGCTTCACGCTGACGCTCGGTCTGCATACGCTGATAGACCGCCTGACTGTTCTGCTCCGGCAGGTCGGCGCGGCGGATACGCACGTCTACCACTGAGATGCCGTAAGACTCCGCCTCGCGGTCAACCTGGTCTCGGATGCGACCCATCAAATGCGAACGGTTTTCCTTCACGACTTCCTGGAAGGTTGCCTCGCCCAAAACCCGGCGCAGCGCCGAATTCATGAAGTTGTTGAGCTGCAATTTCGCGGCTTCGATCGAACCCAGCGTTTGATAGAACTTCAGGACGTCGACAATGCGGTAGCGCGCGAAGGCATCCACCACCAGGCGCTTCTGGTCGGAGGCGATCAATTCCTGCGGCTGCGCTTCGAGGTCGAGGATGCGGCGGTCGACGGTGATAACGCTGTCGATAAACGGCAGTTTCATATGCAGGCCGGGATCGGTCACCACCCGTACCGGCTGGCCGAGGCGCACGATCAACGCCTGTTGCGTCTGATAGACGGCATAAAGCGAGCTGTAGCCGACGACCAGCGCGGCCAGCGCGATGACGAGCAGCACCCCGCCGGTGATACCGGTTTTCATCGGGTGCCTCCCTGCGCCGGACGCTGCTGCTGTCCGAGTTCGCGCAACGGCAGATAGGGCACGGCGCCATTGGTCTGCCCGTCCATGATGATCTTGTCGGTGCCGTTAAAGAGACGCTCCATGGTTTCCAGATACATGCGTTCGCGCGTCACATCGGGAGCCTTCTGGTACTGATCGAGGATTTTCAGGAAGCGCGAGGTTTGACCGGTGGCTTCCGCCACCGTCTGCTCGCGATAGGCTTCCGCCGATTGCAAGATCTGCGCCGCACGGCCGCGTGCCTCCGGCACAACGCGATTGGCGTAGGTCTGGGCTTCGTTCTGCGCGCGCTCCTGGTCGGCGCGCGCCGCCTGCACGTCGCGCGCGGCGTCGATCACCTGCGCCGGATTGTCAACCTTCTGCATCTGGATCTGCTGGATGACGATGCCCGATCCGTAAAAGTCGAGCGTACGCTGCATCAGGTCCTGTACCGCCGTTTCGGTGACTTGGCGTGCGCCGGTGAGCAGCGGCGAAATGGTTGAACGGCCGACCACTTCGCGCATTGCGCTTTCGGCCACCGCCTTGACGGTACCTTCCGGGTTCGAGATGTTGAACAAGAAGTCCCCCACCCCGCCCGTCTCCGGCTTCACGCGCCAAAATACTGAGAAATCGACGTCGACGATATTCTCGTCGCCCGTAAGCATCAGGCTCTCTTCCGGCACGTCGCGGGCACTGGTGCCGCCGCGTCGTGAATCAGCAAGGTTTCGGATGCCGATGTCGATCTGGCTGACGCGCAGCGCCTTCGGCGTGAGCGCATCTTCGATCGGCCAAGGCAGATGGTAGTTCAGGCCGGGCGGCACCTGGCGTACATATTGGCCGAAACGCAGCACGACGCCGAGCTCATCGGGCTCCACCCGAAACAATCCGGAAAGACCCCAGGCCACGACGGCGATAGCGGCAATGATGCCGAAACCCCTGCTGCCGAGCGAACCGCCCGGCAGTACCGTGCGCAGCTTGTCCTGGCTCTTGCGCAGCCAATCTTCGAGATCCGGCGGTGTCGGCCCTGACGACTGCGGCCCCGAACCCCAAGGGCCTTTGGGCCCGGACCCCCATGGTCCGCCACCCTGATTACTCCAAGGCATGAATACTCTCCCCGCGGGCCGATGGGCCCTGCTGCATTCATCAAGTTATAAGGGAGTGACCTGCCGCTTACAACGCACGTTCATCTTGCGGCGCCTGGGCGCGCACTCGTACATAGGTGATGAAGCTCATATCCGCATCATCGCCCGGCGCGGCGTCCTGCCGCATACGGGCAGTTTCCCGCCACATTTTGTTGTCGATAGACGGGAAAAACGTGTCCCCGGCCGGGGCCGCATGCACCAGGGTGATTTCCAGCCGGTCTGCGATGGCCAGGCAGTCGCTGAAAATGCCCGCGCCGCCAATGATGGCAATGCTGTCGGCGCCGCGCTGACGCGCATCCTCCCGCGCCATGTCCATGGCTGTTTCCAGGCTGTTCGCGACGACGACACCATCCGCGCCGAAATGGCGATCGCGGGTAATCACGATGTTGGTGCGATCCTTCAGCGGCTTGCCGATAGATTCATAAGTCTTGCGTCCCATCACCACCGGACGCCCGACGGTCAGCCTGCGGAAATGCTGCATGTCGGATTTCAGCCGCCACGGCAGCGTGCCGTCGCGGCCGATCACGCCGTTTTCCGCCACGGCTGCAACCAGGACGACCTTCGGTGGGCTCACACCGCCACCTGCGCCTTGATATGCGGATGCGGGTCGTAGCCTTCCAGCACGAAGTCCTCATAGGCAAAGCCGAACAGATCCTTCACTTCCGGGTTGAGCTTCATCACCGGCAGTGCGCGCGGCGCGCGCGAGAGCTGCAGCCGCGCCTGTTCGATGTGGTTGAGATAAAGATGCGCGTCGCCGAGCGTATGCACGAACTCGCCCGGCTCCAGCCTCGTCACCTGCCCGACCATCAGCGTGAGCAATGCATAAGACGCGATGTTGAACGGCACGCCAAGAAAGACATCCGCCGAGCGCTGATAGAGCTGGCAGGAGAGCCGACCGTTCGCGACGTAGAACTGGAAAAGGCAATGGCAGGGCGGCAGCGCCATCTTGTCGACCTCTGCCGGATTCCAGGCGGTGACGATCAGCCGGCGGGAGTCCGGGCTGCGCTTGATCATCTCAACCACATTGGCAATCTGGTCGATGGTGCCGCCATCCTTGGCGGGCCAGGACCGCCACTGTTTGCCATAGACCGGGCCGAGCTCGCCGCGCTCGTCCGCCCATTCATCCCAGATGCGGACGCCGTGGTCATTGAGGTATCCGATATTGGTGTCGCCGCGCAGGAACCAGAGCAGCTCGTAAATGATCGACTTTACGTGCAGCTTCTTGGTGGTGACCAGCGGGAAGCCTTCCGCCAGATCGAAGCGCATCTGATGGCCGAAGACCGAGAGCGTGCCGGTGCCGGTACGATCGCCCTTCTCCGCGCCGTCGGCGAGGATACGCTCTATCAGGTCGTGGTATTGCCGCATGATTGTTTGCTGGCTTCTTGGATTCCGCGCCTTAATTCGACTCGAACCCGGTCCTAAGGATAGCGCCGTGCCGGCGTTCGCAACAGCGGCTTAGATAAACGATTCCGCAAGAAAACAGAAAGGGCGGCCGCATGGCCGCCCTGCCCTCAGACTGTCCGCCGCGTTACTTCGGCTGCGGCGCGGACTTGATGACCTTCGACCAGCGCTCGGTTTCTTTTTTCACCAGCGAAGCCAGCTCCTGCGGCGTGCGCTGTTCCTTGGTCGGGATCACGCTGCCGAGCTCGAGCAGGCGTTTGCGCACATTCTCGTCGTCGAGCGCCTTCACCGCCGCGGCATTGAGCTTGTCGAGGATCGGCTTGGCCGTGCCCTTGGGAGCGAACAGCGCGTTCCAGGCCTGCGCCTCGAAGTCCGGCAAGCCGGCTTCCTTGGCGGTCGGCAGATTCGGCAAGGCGGGATTGCGCTCGGCGGTGCCGACCGCATAGCCCTTGATGGTGCCGGCATTGATCTGCGGCACCACGTTAACGATCTGGTCGCACATGTAATCGACCTGGCCGCCGAGCAGCGCGTTCATCGCGGGCCCGGTGCCGTTGAACGGCACCGACACCGGGTTCACGCCCAGGATCGAATTGAGCAGCAGGCAGGTGACATGCGAGACCGAGCCGACGCCGGCATGCGCCGCATTCAGCTTGTCGGCATTCGCCTTCACATACGTGACGAATTCCTTCAGGTCCTTCGCCGGGAAGTCTTTCTTGCCCAAAATGACCACCGGCGTGCCGGCCAGGATGCTGATCGGCTCGAAATCGGTCGACGGGTTGTAGGCGAGGTTCGGATAGAGCGCTACCGAGGCGGCATGCGTGCCCATGTGGCCGGTGATCAGCGTATAGCCGTCGTTGGTTGCGTTCTTGGCCTTGGTGGAAGCGGTGGTGCCGCCGGCGCCCACCACATTCTCGACCACGATCTGCTGGCCAAGCGTGCGCGACATATGCTCGCCGACGATGCGGGAAATCACGTCGGTCGGACCGCCCGCGGCAAAGGGAACGATCAGCGTGATCGGCCGCGCCGGGTAGTCCTGCGCCAGGGCGCCGTGGCTTTGGAATGCGAGGGCAAGACCGGCAATCGCGCCGGCAGCAATCTTGAATAATGACATAGTCGTCTCCTCCCGCGGCCTTGTGAACGGGCGCGTTGGGGCAATTCTGGCTTATCGCGTGACCGCTGAAAAGGGCCGATTCCGCCGCACGACCAAAGGCTAAGGCGAGGTATTATGTTCGCCCTGCTTTTTTCGCCCTCTTCCCCTTCGCGGGAGATTTCCGCCCTTTTTTCGCTGAGGATTTCCGCGCCTTCTTGGCTGACGATTTTCGCGCCTGCATCTTTTTCTTCGCCTGCTTCGTTGGCCGGCGTCTGCGCTTGCGGAGAAGGGCTTGGACGACCAGATCGGGCGCGACCGCCAAGGCAGGCCGCATCGCGGCGAGATCCTCTTCGGCCAGCAGCATAGTCTCGGTCGCCAAATCGATCCGGGCCGCTTTTTTCCTTTTTGCCATCAGCTTTGCTCCACGGTTACCTCGGCTGCGCCGGCTAAGACGTCTCCACCAGCACTTCGCGCTTCTTGCGGATCATCGGCAGCGCGGCGAGCACCAGCAGGAGGCCCGCCAAAGCCAGCAGACCCCCTGATATCGGCCGGGTGAAGAACACGCTTACGTCGCCGCGCGCGATCAGCATGGCGCGGCGGAGGTTCTCTTCCATCAGCGGCCCGAGTACGAAGCCGAGCAGCATCGGCGCCGGCTCGAAGTCATGCTTGATCAGCCAGTACCCGACCAGGCCGAAGGACGCGGCCATCACCACGTCAAAAGGCGAGTTGTTGATGGAGAAGATGCCGATGCAGCAGAACACCAGGATCGAGGGATAGAGCAAACGATAGGGGACGCGCAGCAGCGTCACCCACAGGCCGACCAGCGGCAGGTTAATGACCACCAGCATCAGGTTGCCCACCCACATCGAGGCGATCATCCCCCAGAACAGATCCGGCTGTTTGGTCATCACCTGCGGCCCCGGCACGATGCCGTGGATCGTCATGGCGCCGACCATGAGCGCCATCACGGCATTGGGCGGAATGCCGAGCGTGAGCAGCGGAATGAAAGAGGTTTGCGCGGCGGCATTGTTGGCGCTTTCCGGTCCGGCAACGCCCTCGATGGCGCCACGTCCGAACTTCTCGGGATGCTTCGACACCCGCTTTTCCAGCGTATAGGCAGCAAAGGACGCGATTACCGCGCCGGCACCGGGCAGGATGCCGATGATCGAGCCGATCACTGTGCCGCGGCAGATGGCAGGCGTCGCCGCTTTCAGGTCGGCGCGCGTCGGCATCAGACCCGTGATCTTGGCATGCAGGATCTCGCGGCTCTCCGGGCTCGCCTCGAGATTGCGGACGATCTCCGCAAAGCCGAAGACGCCCATCGCCACCACAACGAAGCTGATGCCGTCGGCGAATTCCGGCAACTGGAAAGTCATGCGGCCAACGCCGCTTTCGAGATCCGAGCCGACCATCGACATCAACAGGCCGGCGAGAATCATGCCGATGGCTTTGATCAGGGAGCCCTTGGCCAGCACCACCGCGAAAATCAGCCCGAGCACCATCAAAGAGAAATATTCCGCCGGCCCGAATTTCAGCGCGATGGACGTCAGCGGCGCGCCCAAGGCCGCCACCAGAATGGTTGCGATGCAGCCCGCGCTGAAGGAGCCGATCGCCGCGATGGCGAGCGCCGGTCCCGCCCGGCCTTGCCGCGCCATCTGGTGGCCGTCGAGCGTCGTCACCACTGATGTGGCCTCGCCCGGAATATTGACCAGGATCGCCGTGGTGGAGCCGCCATATTGCGCGCCGTAATAGATGCCGGCGAGCATGATCAGCGCGCCAGTCGGCGGCAGTCCGAAAGTGATCGGAAGCAGCATAGCGATGGTCGCGACCGAGCCAACGCCGGGCAGAACCCCGATCAGCGTGCCGACGAGCGCGCCGAGCAGGCAATAAACCACGTTCATTGGGATCGGGATCGAGATGACCCCGAGATCGAAAAACGTGACCTGGAAAACGACGCCGAAGCCCAGCGCCAGATTAGCCAAGAGCTCATACATGCTGCGATTTCCTGATCAGAACCGCGGCCAAAGCTGGAACGGCAAGCCAAGCAGGTAGACGAATAATATCACGCAGAACGCCGTCAGAGCGGCCGCCATGATGAGCGATTCGATCCAGCGAGTTTCCTTGGAAGCGACGGCGGAAATCACGAAGGTGACGAAGCTTGCGATGATCAGGCCGAAAGCCGGTACCCGGACAAGGGTCTCGCCCACTTGAAAGCTGAAGCCGCGGATGAAGAAGGCGAAGGAAAGGATGGCGAGGGTTACGAACAGCGGGCCACGCACCGCATAGCCGCCGATCGGCTCGCCCTGAGTTACCAAACCCGAGACCGTGATGAGCGAGGCGACGATGGCGAGCCCGCTGGCAAAAAGCCGGGGGGCCGTGCCGGCGCCGAAGGAGTTACCGCGCATGGCGGCGAGATCGGCCCCGGCCCAGAAGGCGAGCAGCGCCAGTCCCATCAGCGCAAGGCCGCCATAATAGTCGCGGTGGTTGGGGACATGGACGCGCAAGCCGAGGATGACGAGCCCCAGCAGAGCCAGGGCGAAACCGAGGACGCGCAGGAAAATGCCGATGCTGGACAGCGTGTCGAAATGCCAGGCGGTGATGAAGGCGAAGGCCGCCAGTACGATCGGCGACCCGGCTGCCCAGAGATCGAGCGTATGATGGCCGGTCGTCAGCCGTTTACGCTGCCGTCTCGCCGGGCGGGTACCTTCCGACATGCAGCCTCCTCCCCTGCCGCGTCGTCCGTTCACCCGGACTGTCGCCGACTTCCTAGGTAGCATATCCCGGACGGTCCGCCAAAAAATGGCGCCTTATACTTTTAAATGAGACCCGCGTAGCCGAGAGCGCCGGCGAGGAGAAACAACCAGATCGGATTAAGCCGCGTCGCAAAGGTGATCACCGTCGTCGCCGCCGTGACACCATATGCCACGACGGTGTGATCGGCGGCCTGGGCGACGATGATGCCGGCGGAACCGATCAGGCCGATCGATATCGGGATAAGGCCAGTTTGGATCGCCATGCGCCAGCGCGCATATTTGAATTTCTCCCAGGTTCCGCTGACGTAATAAGCCAATACGGAACTCGGCCCGCACATGCCGAGCGTCGCCACTAACGCGCCGATCGGCCCTGCAACATGGTAGCCGATCAGGGTCGAAATCATGAAGTTCGGCCCCGGAGCGGCCGTGGAGATGGCGAAGATGTCGGCGAATTCGCGCTCCGTCAGCCAACCCGACACCTCAACCGCCTGGCGGTGGATCTCCGGGATCGCCGAATTGCCCCCGCCGACTGCGGCGATGGAGAGCAGGCCGAAATGCAGAAGCAGGGTGATCAGAGTCGCGCTGTCCGTCTTCATCTCGGCTTCCTCCAACCGATGATGATGCCGATGGGCAGGAAGATGGCGAGCGCCCACCACAATGGCAGTTTCAGCAGGCCGACCGCGATCACCACCGCCACCATCAGCGTGATCGAAACCCACTGCTTGTTCTGGAACAAAGGCACCGCCATGCGGCACATGGTGCCGATCGTGAGCCCCGCCGCGGCGGTGGTGACGCCGCCAAGGAAGCGTTGCAGTTCCGGCAATTCACCGTAGCGTGCGTAAAGCGCGCCGAGGATGACCATCAGGACGAGCGAAGGCCCGCACAATCCGGCCACCGCAACCAGGGAGCCCGGCACCCCGCGCACGCGCGCGCCGAAAACCACGGCAAAATTCACCACATTCGGTCCGGGCAGGAACTGGCAAAGCGCGAAGACCTCGTTGAACTCGGCCGCCGTCATCCACTTGCGTTCGTCCACCGTCATGCGGCGGGCCCAGGCCAGCGTGCCGCCGAAGCCGAAGATCGAGACGATGGCAAAACTGCTAAACAGGTGCCAAAGCGTGGGGCGAAGCGCCGGAAGGGGAACGGGGGCGGGAGGCTCGGACATCCCGGGAGGAATATCGCCGTGGCGCCGGCCTGACAATTGACCGGATGGCGCAGCGCCACGCCTGCTTATGCTCTAACTCGGCGTTCCCGTCGCAGTGGAGAATGATCCTTGGCGTGCTGAATTAATACCGTCGCCACTATGTTTCCCAAGTAAATATTGAACTTATACGTCTTATAGCCGTTGTCGCCCTGCACACAGGGGAGCTCACATGTTTAAATCCGCCGGCAACTCCATCGCCGCCGTAATTGCTGCCGCTCTTGCAGCCGGCTTCGCGGTTGTTTTGACCTCGGTGGTGCCAGAGGCGAAGGCCGAGACCCTGCAGGCGCCGCTCCTGCAATTCGATGTGGTCACGACGGCACCCGACGCCTGCTTGTTGCAGGGCTGGCCAAACTACGCGCCGCGTTGCCAGTTCGATCTGCGGACCGGCAACACGGAGCCCCGGATCGTGCGGGTCATCGCGCTTCGCTAAGCGGCGGAGCATTTGCAGCAAAGAGGCAAGGCTATGAATTTACTTTCGCGCGCTTGGCGCTTTTGCGGTGGCGCTTCTTCCCACTCAGAGCTGTTTGTCCACGATCCTGCGGCTGCGATGCCGTACAATCTTGATGACCCATTCCACAACGCTGAGTTTCAAGTGAAGGTAGGCAAGCTCCTTGCGGCAGCCGCCCAGGAGAGAAGCAGCCCATTCCGTAGCAGGACGATAGGCAAGCCTGGCGATTCACGATCTCGGTAGCCACAGAGCGACTGCCGCTGCTTGCCTCTGGCCGGGTTAGCGATGTTCACAATCGCTTACTGCGAGTGGTTAGCTTTAACGGAAGTCGACGCTACGAAGAACCAGTCCGGGAGGATTTCCCTCCCGTCCGACCTCCAGGTATTTCCGCGCCGCGCGGGCTTCGATCAGATCTCGTAGCCGGAGGAATTGCTCTTCGCGTTGCAGTGGACTTTTTGCTCCGCTGGTCCGATCGAGATCGTCCATGGCAGCAGTGCTGATAGCACACGGCACATCTGTTTGATCGTCCTTCATCGTGAACAGGATGACCATCCGATTGAAGTCGTAGGAAAAAGATTGTCCGGATGTGAGCGTCATATCACGGCCTTTGAAGTCGGAGCAGCAATCACGCTGCAACTGTCCGGAAGGTCAATCTTGAAGAATAAAGGTCACTTTTAGGTTGACACGATATTCAGCGATCTTCCCCTTCTTGATCACGCACTTCTGATTATCGACCCAAACGCCCTCCACGTTCTTTAATGTTTTAACAGCGCGTGAAACGCCGACCTGAATGGCGTCCTCGAAACTCTTGGTGGAGGCGGAAATGAGTTCGGTAACGCGTGCAACAGACATGATCTTCTCCTAACAAAGGAAGCGTTGCGAAACGGCAGGCTCGCAGTCTGCTAGTCTCTGATCTAGCAATCCACAGCCACTATACATCAGTCCGCCTGCCTGCACCTATATCGAATTGACCACATCCCAAAAACTTGACGCTGGATCCTGCGAACGATGTCTTGCCTTACTGGCGATGGCTGTGGCGCCTCGTCGTGCTCGAAGGACGGACGCGGCATCGGTTAGTCTCGAGGATAATAGTAAAGGGTGCTTTTTTGCCGACTCTGTAGGTAGCAGTCCTGTGAGATAGGCTTCGGAGAGAGACCGCGAGGAACAGTAAGAAATAAGAAGCCCGGCGCAGCCGGGCCTCTTCCGAAACATCCTCGCTTGATTTTATTCGATGACCTGAATCACGCGGCGGGTCTGCGGATCGACCAGCACCGTGCGGTTGTTCACAACCGTATAGCGATATTGCGTCTGTCCATACTTTGCCGGCACTTTATAGTAAGTAACGCCTTGGGCCGGCAGCTCGGCCCCGATCACGACGGGCTGTGCATACGTGTAGGACGGCGGATTCTGCTGAACGACATACGTCCGGAACTCCGGACGGGTCGCGTCTGTAATGCCGCCAATGACCGCACCACCGACGCCCCCCACAACCAAGCCGACCGGGCCGGCCACGATCGCGCCGCCGATTGCTCCAGCAGTTGCGCCGGCCGCAACACCACTGGTCTGGGCATTGGCGGCAAGTGGGAGCATCAGGGCGCCGAAAACGGCGCCTGCCGTAAGGATCTTATTGTACATGAATTTTCCTAAGGGTGGCCGCAATATCCCCCTGGATATTCGGCACCGCTTCACAACACGCAGAGCGCTTAAAGGTTCCAAACGCTAAAAAGCCGCTTGAAGGTTCTCGCGTAGCCGATCGCGCCGTGAACGCGCACAGGTCCGTCGTGCAACGCCACTGCGTCTTCTGGCTGTCCGCTTGGGGAAACGTACTAATCTCGGTTAGCGTTAATGGGTGTCGGCCGATGCCTTGGATCGATCTCCGGCTATTTGGCATTCAGATTTTGCGAGGCCACAATACTTCGGCAGCGGGGAATCGGGTTTGCGGGAGTGATGATGACAGCCGAGACGAAGAGCCTGAAGGAAGACGCTCTTGAGGCCGAAGTCGCCGGTCTGCGGGAGCTGTTGAACCAAGCCGGCATCGACGCCGCGCGCCTCCTCGCTCAGGCCGGACTAGACGCCAGCGAGAACGAGGTCGCCAAGCGGCTGCAACGCCTGCTGCTGGAAGAATTGCATCACCGCGTGAAGAATACGCTGGCGACGGTGATCGGAATCACGTCACAAAGCCTGCGGACGGCGGACAATCTGGAGGATGGGCGAATGGCGGTCGAAAGCCGGCTGATCGCCCTGGGTCGGGCGCATGACCTGCTGCTGCAGGCCAACTGGGCCGGCGCGAGACTGGCCGACGTGATCGACGCCGCGATCCAGCCCTTCGACGATCATGAGGTCCGGCGCTTTTCGGTTCAGGAGACTTCCATTGAAGTCGCTGCCGCCGCGGTGCTGCCGCTGACGATGTCACTCAACGAGCTCTGCACGAATGCGGTGAAATACGGCGCGCTATCCAATGCCACGGGTCGGGTCGCCATTGCGGCAACAACCAATGAGACGACGCAACGGCTGAAGTTGACGTGGATCGAGACCGGCGGGCCGGCGGTCGAAACGCCGACGCGGCGCGGTTTTGGAACGCGCCTGATTGGCCGCCTGGCCGATCAGCTCCATGGTAACGTTCTGCTGAAATATGAACCCACCGGCCTGGTGTATGAGCTGGACGCGCCGCTCCGGACTGACCCTCATGCTTCTGCGGCAACCTGATCCTCCTATCGAGCCGAGCGCGGAAACTGCAAGCGCGGAGGCAATCGGCTTTGCGGTGCGGCAACGCAAGATCATCCATATCGACATGGACGCGTTCTACGCCTCGGTCGAACAGCGCGACAATCCGGAGCTGCGCGGCAAGCCGGTCGCCGTCGGCGGATCGCGCGAGCGCGGCGTGGTTGCCGCCGCGAGCTACGAGGCGCGCACATTCGGCGTGCGTTCCGCGATGCCCTCGATTACCGCCAAGCGGATGTGCCCCGACCTGATCTTCGTCAAACCGCGCTTCGATGTTTACAAGGCCGTTTCGCTGCAGATCCGCGCGATCTTGGCCGAGCACACGCCACTGATTGAGCCGCTCTCGCTCGACGAAGCCTACCTCGACGTCACCGAGAATTTGCAGGGCCTCGCCTCGGCGACGGAGATCGCGCAAGCGATCCGTGCGAAGATCAAAGCCGAGACCAACCTCACGGCCTCGGCCGGCGTGTCCTACAACAAATTCCTGGCCAAGCTTGCCTCCGATCACCGCAAGCCGGACGGGCTGTTCGTGATCACCCCGAGGATGGGCGCAGACTTCGTAGAACACCTGCCGGTCGGGAAATTCCACGGCATCGGCCCCGCGACCACGGCCAAAATGAACGGCTATGGCATTCACACCGGGGCGGACCTGCGCGCGCAGTCGCTGGAGTTCTTATGCAGCCATTTCGGCAAGGCCGGCGGCTATTATTATTGGATTTCGCGCGGCGTTGACGAGCGACAGGTGCATGCCGACCGCATGCGGAAATCGGTCGGCGCCGAAAACACCTTCATGACCGACCTGACTGATATCAACGAGGCGCGCGCGGCGCTGGCGCCGATCATCGAGAAGCTTTGGCGCTATTGCGAGACGTCAGGCACGCGCGGACGCACGGTGACTCTGAAGGTGAAATATGCCGACTTCCGGCAGGTCACTCGCCGCCGCACCGGCGAGGCGCCGGTGGCGAGCCAGGCCGAACTCGAACGCTTCAGCTACGCGCTGCTCGAGCCGATCTTTCCGGTGCGGCTGGGAATCCGCTTGCTGGGCGTGACACTGTCGTCGATCGATCGCGACCCGCCGCCGCAGGAGCGGCAGCTGACGCTGGCGCTGTAGCCGGCGCTCGTTGAGATCGCGCTTCTCGCCGTTCACGCCAGCGGGCGGTTGCACTCCGTGCGCGATGCTTTACCAAGGAAGGCCGCGCCGCCTTCGCGCCGCCATCGTCCTGTCCCGCTCCCAGAATTTCCGTGCCCCCTGATTCAACGTCCAAAGATGACGCCGCACCGGCCAGCCCGCCCGACCGCCGCGGCCTCTATGGCGCCTATGCCACCGGCTTTCTCAGCATGGGCCAGGCGGAACTGCTGACCCTGGTGGTTCCGCTCTGGGCGATGCTGCAGGGCGCCTCGCCGACCCAGATCGGCGCGCTCGTCGGCGCCCGTTCGCTGCTCACCTTCTTCCTCGCCATTCATGGCGGCGCCCTGATGGACCGGCTCGGCACCCGGCGCGTGCTGATGTTCTTCGCCGCCGCCTGCGGCACCGTCGCCGCATGTTATCCCTTCATGCCGTGGTTTCCCGCCATGGTCGTCATGCAGATGCTGGTCGGCCTCGCCGGCAATATGACGTGGATCGGCGCGCAGACCATGATCGGCGAAGTCACGCGCGGTGATCCGGGCCAGATCGGCTGGTTCAGTTTTTACGCGCGCATCGGCAACGTGCTCACCCCGCTGCTGATCGGCCTTGTCTGGGACATTGCCGGACCAACCCTGTCCTTTCTTTGCATCGCGGCCTGGTCGTCCACGCTGTTTCTCGTTTCGTCGCAGATCCAGGACGTTAGGGCGATCGAGCGAAGCGGCCGCTTTTCCTGGCGCGAGGTATTGCCGAAACTCTCCGACTACACCGACTCCTTCCGCCTGCTGGTCCTGCCGGCGATTGCGGTGACACTCGCCGTCTCTTTCATCCGTCACGCGACCAATGGCGTCGAGGCGTCATTTTTCATCGTCTATTTGCGCGAGCTTGGCTTTGCCGCCGCCGCGATCGGCGCGCTGTTCTCGATCGCGGAAGTCGCCAACGGCTTCAGTTCGCTGCTGGCTGGCCGCGTATCCAAGCTGATGCCCATCCCCTGGCTGATGGTCGGCTTCACCACGCTTTCCGCCGCCTTGCTGCTGATCACCCCGTTTATGGGCGGCGTCTTCGTCCTGCTCGCCCTCGCGCAAACCGTGCGGCGTGGCTGCGAAGGCGTCGTTCAGCCCTTGATGTTCTCCATGCAGACGCGCGCGGTCTCGCGCGACCGGCAAGGCTCGATGGTCGGACTGCGCGTCACCAACAACCGGCTTTCGTCGATCATCACCCCGATGGCGATGGGCGTGGTCGTGGAATATGCCGGGATCGAGAACGGCTTCGTCATTGTCGGCGTTGTTTTGGTACTGGCCTGCATCGCCCTGGCTATCGCAGTGGCGCGCACGCCGGAGCTGCGGCGCTAATGAGGCGCTCTGCCGCTTGCGGGCCTGACGAGACCCGTTATTCTTTCCCCGCGTCACAGGAGAATGGCGATGCTGGTTTGGCGCCTGGCTGCGATCGGGGTTGTTGCCGCGGTTGGTCTCGTGCAGCCCGCCGCCGCACAAACCGGCGAAGATTTCTACCGCGGCAAGCAGATCACGATTGTGATCGGGCTCGGCGCCGGCGAGACCTACGACATCTATGCGCGGCTCCTGGCGCGGCATTTATCGAAGCATATTCCCGGTGAGCCGCTTATCATCCCGAGCAACAAGCCGGGCGCCGGAAGCCTCAATGCGGTGAACTCGCTTTACAACACTGCGGCTAAGGACGGCACGATGATCGGAACCGGCCACCGCTTCGTGCCGCTGATGCCGCTGCTTAATTTGCCCGGCACGCAATTCGACGCGCTGAAATTCAACTATATCGGCTCGATGGCGCGCGAGACCGGCGTCTGCATCGCCCGCAAGGACGCAGGCTTCCGCTCCATGGAAGATACCAAGACGCGCGAACTCATGGTCGGCACCACCGGCGCCGGTTCGGAGCTGACCACCTTCAACGCCACCATGAGCAAAATGCTCGACGCCAAACTCAAGGTGGTGCGCGGCTATATGACCTCAACCGAAATCGATCTCGCCATCGAGCGCGGTGAGCTGCAGGGCCGCTGCGGCGTGTCCTTTGGGAGCCTGCGCGTGAATAAGCCGGAATGGCTGGCGAACAACTATGTCACCGTGCTGATCCAGCTTGGCCTCGTCAAGCATCCGGAGTTGCCGGATGTTCCGCTTCTGGGCGATCTCGTTTCCAACGAGGATGATCGCGCTGCGCTGGAGCTGATGCTGGCGCCCGCCAATATGGCGCGGCCGTTCTTTGCGCCGCCGGGCGTGCCGCCCGAACGCATCGCGCTATTGCGCAAGGCCTTTGATGCCGCGATGAAGGATCCCGCGCTGATCGAGGACGCGGCGAAGCAGCGCCTGGAACTGATGCCGATGTCCGGCGCCGAGATGGAGGCGGTGTTCGCCAGACTGCACGCTTTGCCCCAGCCGGTGCTCGATCGCGCCCGCGCGCTCGCGAATACGAAGTGAGCGACTAGTGCTGGCGCTGATGATGTTCCGCCGGCGCGTGGCCGGCATAACCGCGCAACGCCGCGTATTGCGCAATCTGCTGCGGGCTTAGCAGCGCGGCGGTGGAAAGGTGGTATTTCAGATGCGTCTCGCGCAGCTGGCCCTGGGTCGCTGCGATGGCCGCCGTCAAGCTCGTGAGACTTTCCGCAGCGATGGCGCGGCCGGAGAATTGGCGGTCCAGTTCGGCTTCCTGCTCGATCAGGCTCGCACCGAGAGATACCGCTTCCGCCTTCAACGAA
>JAXDOO010000356.1:0-6165 GCA_034668865.1 Alphaproteobacteria bacterium | reverse complement strand
ATGAACCAGTTCTACGATCAGGATTTCATCTTCAACAATCCCGCGGTGTTTCGGAAACGCATCGGCAAGGAAAACTATTTTCAGGGCGAAGGCGAGATGGTGGAAACGCAGCGCGGTCGCTTCATGTGGGAAACCAATTTCGTCTCTGATGTCGCCAACTTCAAACTGGAGGCCTGGGACCGGCGCGGTGCGAAAAGCTCAAACATGCGCTTCGCATTAGCAGAAGGCATCATGCATGCACACACCTCCGAGATGCCGGTCGGTACCTATAAGAAGGGCCATCGCCACGGCCCGGATTTCCATGTGCTCACGCTAAAAGGCAACGGCTATTCGCTGTTCTGGCGCCAAGACGACAAGGACTTCATCCGCATCGACTGGAAGCCTGGCGTGGTGTTCGCGCCGGTGGACCAGATCTTCCACCAGCATTTCAACACCAGCCCCTACCCCGCCCGCTATCTGGCGCTCGCGATGGGCAGCCTGCGCTATCCCTTCACCGCACAGAAGCGACAGATTTTCCTCGGCGTCGATCAGGACGCGAAGAAAGGCGGCGCGCAGATCGAATACGAGGATCAGGACCCGCGCATCCACAAGCTCTTCCTGCAGGAACTGAAGAAGAATTGCGTGCAGTCCGGCATGGGCGAGATCTTCAACGAAGGCGGCAATACCTAGGAAGGCGGCCGTTTCGCCGCGAATACGATTGCCTGCAGCGGCATTCGTCCGGGGTCGGCCCCGAATTCGCGGCGAAGATCCTGCATCACGGCATCGAAGACCCGTTCCGGGTCCACGCCGCCTCGCGTTCGGATCTGATCGATGAGCGGGTTTCCGTAAACTATCCCGCGCGCGAAAAGCGCAGCGTCCGGAATATCCTTCCGGAGACTGACCACCGCGACGTCGATGTCGATGAAGCCCGCTGCAATGAGGGATTCTTTAATCGGATCGATCTGGTGGCAAGAGAACGGCACGCTGTAAAACTGCGGCGGATCGGCAGGAAAAAACCTCCCCGGAACTTCGTGCGCGATCCTCCCAAATGGATTGTAGCGATGCGAATCCCAGACATTGAAGAAATACCGGCCGCCTGGGGCCAGGACGCGATAAGCCTCGCGATAGGATTTGTCTTTGTCCGGAAAGAACATCAGGCCGAATTGGCACACCACTGCCTCGAAGCTGCTATCCGCGAAGGGCAACGCCGTGGCATCGGCAGGCTTGAATTCGATCTGCTCGCCGGATCGGAACTTTGCGCGCGCGATGTCAAGCATTGGCGCATTGAGATCGGTCGCGATCAGATGTGCGGCGGCCGGCAAGCGATCGCGTAATCGTCGCGTGACGATGCCGGTCCCGGCTGCCGTCTCCAGCACCCGCGCCGGATTGCTTGCGGCGACACGTTGCGCGATGTCCGTCGCATAATCGACGAAGATCATCGGCCCCAGGCCTTGATCATAGTGCTGCGGTATCGTGCCGACGAACGCCGCGTCGCTACTCATGATTATCTCCTAGTAATTTCGCTACGGAGCATAGCGCAGGGCAACAGTCCAACAAGTTAGCTAAACCGCGCCCGGCCCTTTGCTTTCGAGGTTCGCGGTCACGCCACGCAACAACCGCAGCAGCGTCTCCAACTCCTTGTCGGAAAAGCCGTCGCGCGCGTTCGCATTCGCTTCCGCTGCGCAGACCAGCAGGTCCCGCATCAGGTCGAGGCCTGACGGCGTCAGATGCAGATTGACCTTGCGCCGGTCGACGCTGTCCTGGTCGCCGCGGATGAGGCGGCGCTTTTTCAGCGCATCAATCACCGAAGTTGCGGAGGCCTTCTGGATCCCCGCGCGGCGCGACAGCTCAAGCGGCGTCAGGCTTCCGGCCTGGGAGAGAAACCACAGAAGCACCCATTGCGCGTGCGTGATGCCGTGACGTGCGAGGCGGGCATGGAAATCGCGGCTGAAGGCCCGGTAGGCTTCCCGCAGGTAAAAGCCGAGCCCCGCGGTGGCTGGAATGGTCGGCGCCCCCGTTGCGGCGGAAACCTCTTTTCTCGTCGCCATGCACAAAAACCCTTGATTGGCCGTGACCTGGCTGCTGCGCTAGACTGTCTCATCCGAGCATAGACGGCGGCCGTTGACAAGTTAGTATGGCAGCCATACTATCTGTCGATAAGCGGCGAGGCCAGCAACGACCCAAAAGACCGCCGATATTTAAGGGAGCGTCCGATGGCAGAAACCGAAGCCAACCCCCCCATGCGCGACTTGGAAGCCCGGATGGCCACTGCGAATTTGCGCGGTCAGTGGCAGATCGATGCCAGTCGCCCGCAGAATGTCCGCCGGGGCGGCAATGGCCAGCTTTTCATCGAGCCGATGCCCGCCGGCATTCCGCATGTCTGGCGCTGGACCGACATGCAGCAGATCCTGCAACAGGCCTGCGAGGCGATGACCGAAAGCCACACCGCCCGCCGTGCCCTGATGTTCACCAATCCGAAGCTGCCGCGCGGCACGGTGCAGAACCTCGTCGCCGGGATGCAGGCGGTGAAGGCGGGCGAGATCGCCTGGGCCCACCGGCACACGATCAACGCGTTGCGCTTCTCGATCCAGGGTAGCGAAAAGGTGTTCACCGTGGTGGACGGCCGTCCGCTGCCGATGGAATCCTACGATCTGGTGCTGACGCCGAGCTGGGCTTGGCATGACCATCACAACGAGAGCGACCAGGATGCCGTCTGGATGGACGCGCTCGACGTGCCTTTCACCGTTGGCATGAACCTGAATTTCTACGAGGAGCCCGGGGATATTTCACAGCAGCAGACCGGAGCGGAGTCGCTGACGGATGTGCTTTATCGCAACGGGGCGCAAAAGAGCCTGGGCGCGCGTCCTTTCCGTTATCCCTGGAAAGAAACCCTGCGCGTGCTCAAAAATATGGAAGCCGATGCGGCCGATCCGTATCACGGCCACCTGCTCGAATACATCAATCCTACGAACGGCGGACCCTGCCTGCCCACAATGAAATGCCAGATCCAAATGCTGCCGCCCGGCTTCACCGGCCGCCTGCATCGCTCGACCGCCAGTTCGATTGCCTTCGTCATTCAGGGTGAAGGCCGCACCATGTTCGCCGACAAGGAAGTCGACTGGGGCAAGCACGACACCGTGGCGATCCCGAACTGGAGCTGGCACCGCCACGTCAATCCCGGGCGCCAGCCGGTCTATCTCTTCACGATGACGGACTCACCCATTCTCACCACGCTCGGCTTCTACCGCTCGGAAACGGAAGACAGCGCCGAGGCGTTGCCGCCTGCCGTGCCGGCGGCAAAACTCTCGGCGGCGGAGTAAGCAGAGACGATGAAGGAATACCTGATCGGCAAGATCGACGATATTCCCGAAGGCAAGGGGCGCGCCTTCCAGGCTGGCCGGGCGACCGTCGCCGTCTTCCGCTCAAACGGCAAATTCTACGCGATGAGTAACCGCTGCACGCATAAGGGCGCTTCCATGTGCGAAGGCGAAATCACCAATGGCGGCACCGTCGTGCGCTGCCCCTGGCACAACTGGGCCTTCAACATCGCGACCGGCGAGCATTGCTACGACCAGAGCGAGAAGATCCGCACCTATGAAGTAAAGACCGATGGCGATCAGGTGATCCTCTACGCCTGACGGCTGGCCTTATGGCGAAAGGAACGACTTCATGAACGAAGCATTCCGTAGCGGCGTCGAACGGGAAAAAGCCGAGGCGGTTTTTCCGGATCCGATCAATCCTAAAATCCGGCAGATGGAAGTTATCGATACCGACTTCCACTTCACGCCGTCGTGGAAGACGATCCGCAGTTACCTGAAGGAGCCATTCCAGAGCCTTCTTTTCCACTATCCGGTAGGCAGCCTGGAATACAATCCGGAGCCGGCCAACGAGAAGCCCGGCGTCGGCCAGGACACTCACGGCGTCGCCGCCACCGGCGCGGACGTGATCAAGATCCTCGATCAGTTCGGCACCGACACCGTCATCCTCAATCCCGGCTACAACCGGCCGCAGAGTATCTTCAACGAGCCGATGATCGCGGCCATCGCTGCGGCGCATAACGATTACCTGATCAACGAAGTTTTCCCGGTTTCCCCGCGCATCAAGGCCTCGCTGATGATCTGCCACCGCGATCCCTTCATGGGCGCGGAAGAAATACGCCGCGTCGGCCATCACAAGCAATTCGTCACGGTCTATACCTCGTTCAGCGCGCTCTATGAGCCGCTTGGAAATGCCAAGTTCGATCCGATCCTCGACGCCATGCAGGAATTCGGGCTGACGCTGACCTGCCACAGCGAGGGCTTCTTCCCGCATTTCACGCCGCTGTGGAACGGTGCACGCACCTGGATCGAGCTGTTCGGCAATGCACCGGCCGGCAATTGCATGGCGCATCTCGCCGCCATGATCGTGCAGGGCATGTTCGACAAGTATCCCAACCAGAAGGTGATCTTCCAGGAAGGCGGCTATTGGTGGCTGCCCGACTTCATGTTGCGGATGGACGATTTCTATCTCGGCTCGGGCGGCGACATCGCGCTGGTGGAGCGCAAGCTAGCGACCGGCGAGAAGAAGCTGCACAAGCTGCCGAGCCAATATGTGCTCGACCATGTGCGCTTCTCCACCCAGCCGATCACCATGCCGAAGAACCGCAAGCATTTTGCCTGGTTGCTCGAGATGTGCCACGCCAAGGACCTGTTCTGCTTCTCTTCCGACTGGCCGCATCAGACGCTCGACCCGGCCAACTGGGTGGTGGAGAACACCGACTGCATCGACGACGAGATGCAGAAGGCGTTGCTGAGCGGGAATTCGCGCAAGCTCTATAACCGGCTATAAATTACGCCGCCTTCGTACGTGGCTCGTAAGACTACCGTGGTTAGGCTGACGATGCGGGAGATCATTTGATGACCGAAAGAATGAAAAAGCTCGCCGAAAGAAACATGTGGGGCGAGCTCATCGCGATGCGCGACGAACAACGAGCGCGTACGAAAAACGGTCTGCAGGTCGTGAAGGAAAAGGAGCTTCCGCTCGAGACCAATCCTATGGGACAGATGCGCTGGTACATGCATCCGAACATCAAGGACCTCGTCGTCAATATGATGATGGTCTACCAGCAGGAGATTCCGCCCGGCAGCCGCTCCGGCCGCGTGAAATTCCAGGGTGGCCAGGTCATCATGATCCTGGACGGTCAGGGCTACACTTCGATCGACGGCGTGAAGCATACTTGGAAAAAGGGTGACGTGCTCAACCTGCCCCTGCGCGACGACGGAATTATCGTACAGCACTTCAACACCGATAAATCCGTCACCGCAAAATTCCTAGCGGTCGAGCCTAACTGGTTCGAAGCCGTCAGCGTGGACCGCGGCTGCGGCTTTGAGGTGCTGGAAGCAGCCCCGGAACACAGAGCGCAGAAATAATGGATGACGTGATCCATTCGCATGGCGGCCCCACGCATGGCGGAATTCCGCACGTGCATGCGAGCGTCGATCATCTCGCGAATGAATTCGGCAACAGCGCGCGGCTCGCCATCCGTCTGGACGCCGAGCTGATGCAGAAGCTCGGCCTTGCAGCCGAGAGCTTCGTGCGCGTCGCTACCGACCGCGGCCGCAGCATCGTGGTGCGGCTCGATCCGCCGATGGATGACGACAAAGGCTCCGGCATCATCCGGCTCGACCGTTTCGTGCGGCAGGCGTTGAAAGCACACCTCAACGAAGACGTGGAGATCGAAAAGGCCGAGCTGAGCCCGGTCAAGCGCATCGAACTGCGTCCTGCCGTCGACGTCTCGCTCGCGCATGATCTCACGCCGCACCTGAAAAAGGTGATGGCCGAGAACCGCACGCCTGCAAGCAATGGCGCGGTGGTCTATGTGCCCTTCCCCAATTCGCATGCCGGCACCACCTACGAGATCGGCAAGGTCAGCGACGGTCCCGGTTACGTGGACGAGTCGACCGAAGTCATCCTGAATTATCACGACTCGCATCTGCCGGACGGCGCCTTCGACATCACCTTTGAGGACGTCGGCGGGCTCGGCAAGCAGATCAAGCTGATCCGCGAGCTGGTGCAGCTTCCCCTCAAATATCCCAATGTCTATCGCCACCTCGGCATCAATCCGCCGCGCGGCATCATCCTGTATGGGCCGCCGGGCGCGGGCAAGACGCATCTGGCGCGCGCCGTCGCCAACGAAGTGGATGCGCG
>JAXDOO010000355.1:0-7726 GCA_034668865.1 Alphaproteobacteria bacterium | reverse complement strand
CCCGGGCGGCCGCGCGCGCGCTCGCGCCCGCGTCCGCCGCGCAGAAGAATGCCGCGCTCGCGGCCATGGCCCATGCCGTGCGGATGCAGGCCGCCGCCATCCTCGCCGCCAATGCCGAGGACCTGGCCGAGGCCAAAGCGGACACCGCCAGCCCCGCTTTCCTCGACCGCCTCATGCTCGATGACGGCCGCGTGGCGGCCATGGCCGACGGCATCGACATCGTGCGCGGATTGCCCGATCCGGTCGGCAAGGTGACCGAATCCTGGACCCGGCCTAATGGCATGACCATCGAGCGGGTACGGGTTCCGCTCGGCGTCGTCGGCATCATCTATGAAAGCCGGCCGAACGTGACGGCCGACGCCGGCGCGCTTTGTTTGAAAGCCGGCAATGCCGCGATCCTGCGCGGCGGCTCCGAATCCTACCGCTCCACCCGCGCGATCCATGCCGCACTGGCCGCCGGCCTGCGCGAGGCCGGATTGCCTGTCGAGGCGATCCAGATCGTTCCTACCCGTGACCGCGCCGCTGTTGGACTGATGCTGCAAGGACTCGAGGGCACGATCGACGTGATCGTGCCGCGTGGCGGCAAGGGCCTGGTCGGGCGGGTGCAAAGCGAAGCGCGCGTGCCGGTCTTCGCGCATCTGGAAGGCGTCAACCACGTCTATGTAGATAAGGCGGCTTCGCTCGAAATGGCGAAATCGATCGTGCTGAACGCGAAGATGCGGCGGACTGGCGTCTGCGGTTCCGCCGAGACGCTGTTGGTGGATCGCGCGGTCGCGGCCACGCATCTGAAGCCGCTGGTGACGATGCTGATTGAAGCGGGCTGCGAGATCCGCGGCGACGAGGTGACCCGCGGCGTAGATGCCCGCGTAAAATCCGCCAGCGATGAGGATTGGTCGACCGAATATCTCGACGCCATCATTGCCGCGAAAGTAGTCGACGGCGTAGACGGGGCCATTGCGCATATCGAACATTACGGCTCGCACCACACCGATTCCATTGTCACGGAGGACCAGCGTGCGGCGGAAAAATTCTTGAGCGAAGTGGATTCCGCCATCGTGCTGCACAATGCATCCACCCAATTCGCGGACGGCGGTGAGTTCGGCTTTGGAGCGGAGATCGGCATCGCCACCGGCAAATTGCATGCACGCGGTCCGGTTGGCGCGGAGCAACTCACCAGCTTCAAATATCGGGTGCGCGGAACCGGACAGATCCGGCCGTGATCTTTTCTTCACCTCTCCCGCGGCGGGGAGGTCGGCGCGCAGCGCCTGGTGGGGTTTTCCTTAATCCATGAGCAGCGAAAAACCTTCTCCCCGACCCTCCCCCACAAGGGGGGAGGGAGTCAGGCCCCGCTTGGTTCTGCCTCCTTATGCTGAAGGCATGCGTGTCGGGCTGTTCGGCGGCACCTTCAACCCGCCGCACGAGGCCCATCTCGCCGCCTGCCTGCTGGCGATGAAGCGGCTCGGTCTCGACCGGGTCTGGTGGCTGGTGACTCCCGCCAATCCGCTAAAGGATACCCGCGGGCTGACGCCGCTGGACGGACGTATCCGCGCCCTCCATGCCTTTGCCCGCCACCCGCGTATTCATGTCACCGGTTTCGAAGCCGCCATCGGCAGTCGCCATACATTCAAGACCGTTTCATTTCTCCGCCGCCGTTGCCCGGGCGTGCATTTCGTCTGGATCATGGGGGCCGATAATTTGCGCAGCTTTCATCGTTGGCAAAAGTGGCGAGACATCGCCGCTCTGGTGCCGATCGCGGTCGTCGACCGGCTGGGCCCTAGCCTTTACGCCACCGGCGGTGTCGCCGGGCAGGCTTTGGGCCGCTGGCGAATCCCTGAATCGGCGGCGAAAACCCTGCCCTTCCGCAAGCCGCCGGCCTGGGTCTATTTGCACGGCCTGAAGTCGCCGCTGTCATCCACGGCATTACGGCGAAAAATCCACGGAAAAGCTTGAAACCGTTAAGGAGTGGGCCATATCCTGTAACAGCCCCGGCGTGAATCGGGGCGCAAAGGCAGCGAAAGGAAAAGGACCACTGTCCACCCTTGCAACTTCTCGGGCCCGCACTCGTAGCGCGCCCGAACCCGTCTCGAAAGCGCGTCCTGCCGCCGACGAGACGTTGCGCCTAGTCCTCGCTTCGCTTGAAAACATGAAGGCCGAGGACACCCTCACCCTCGATCTCCGCGGCAAGACTTCGATCGGCGATTATATGGTCGTGAGTTCCGGCCGGTCGAACCGCCATGTCGGCGCCGTCGCGGACAACCTGCTCAAGGATCTGAGCAAGGCCGGCCTGCCGGATGTACGCGTCGAAGGCATGCCGCATTGCGACTGGGTCCTGATCGACGCAGGCGACGTGATCGTCCACGTCTTCCGCCCTGAAGTGCGATCCTTCTACAATCTTGAAAAGATGTGGTCGGGCGCACGGCCGGACGGTCGCCGGGCGAGCTGAGCAAGCGCATGATCCCAAAAAGTGGGAACCGGTTTTCGGACAAGATCATGCGCTACCTTATTAAGCTGGCGCGCGACCGGACGCAAAACCGGTACCCATTTTTGCTGATCGCGCGTTAGACGGCGCGCCATGCGCATCGTCGTCGCCGCTGTGGGCCGCTTGAAGCAGGGTCCCGAACGGGAGCTGTCGGAGCGCTATCGCAAGCGCGCCGCCGATGCTGGTCGCGGCGTCGGATTTCGCGGTGTCGAAATCATCGAGATCAGGGAAAGCAAGGCGCGCGAGACCGAGAAGCGCGTGATCGAGGAATCGATCGCGCTCGCCAATGTGATCCCGGAAGGCGCCGTCATCATCGTGCTCGACGAACGCGGTGAGTACCTCGACAGCCTGGAATTCGGCAGGGAAATCATGCGCTGGCGCGACGCCGGGCGCCCTACGGCGATTTTTGTGATCGGCGGCGCCGACGGTCTCGCTGCTAGCCTGCGCGAGCGCGCCGACCTGCGGCTCGCCTTCGGCGCCGCCACCTGGCCGCATCAACTGGTGCGCATCATGCTGCTGGAGCAGGTCTACCGCGTCGCCACGCTCCTGGCAGGTCATCCTTATCATCGCGGCTGAGGAAAAAATAATCAGCCCTTCAGGGCAGGATTGGCCTTAAATCCGTTCCATTCGGAATGTCCTTAGCCCGACAAGCGGCGGTAACCGGTGGGAATGACCCTTTCTTTGCAGAACAAATCACTCAAGGCGGCGGCCTTCGCGGTGCCGATCGGCCTTGCTGCGGCCGCATTTCAAACCGCGCTCTCGTTTGCACAAAATCGGCCCGCCTTGCGCGGTGGCATCAGCCAGGACGCGCTATCGCAGCGCGATCAGGAATACGAGGCGTTGCAGGCCGAACGCAAGAAAGCCTTCGAAGCAGAAGCCAAGCTGCGCGAGGAGATCGACGCCGTCACCGGTGACCGGCGCAAATTGAATGAGCAATTGATCGATACCGCCGCGCGCGTGCGTCTGGTCGAGCAGCGTATTGCCGCCAGCGAGGCGCGATTGAAGCCGCTCGACGAGAACGAGAGCGCGATCCGCAAATCGCTCGAGGGACGCCGTGCATTGCTCGCGGAAGTGCTCGCCGCCCTGCAACGCATGGGGCGGCGCCCACCGCCCGCCGTGATCGTGCAGCCGGAAGACGCGCTGCAATCGGTGCGCACCGCCCTTACGCTCGGCGCCGTGCTGCCGGAGATGCGGCAGCAGGCGGAAAATCTCGCTGGCGATCTCGCGGAACTTCTGCGCTTGCGGACGGAAATCGCCATGGAGCGGGATGCGCTCGCGCGCGATCTCGCTGCGTTGGCAACCGACCAGCAGCGGCTCGCGCTCCTGGTGGAAGGCCGGCAAAAAAGGCTCACAGCGGCGGAGAGCGAGCTCGAGGCTGAGCGGCAACGGGCTGCTGCGCTGGCCTGGCAGGCAGAGGGTTTGATGGATCTTATCGCCAAGCTGGAACAGGGCCTCGATAGCGATTCCCGCTCGGCCCGTGGCACCGCCCGCGCCGCCCTTGAAGGGCGCACGGTTCCGGGCAGCCAGGCGGATCCCGGACGCCTTGGGCCGGCGGTGATCTTTAGCTCCGCCCAGGGATTACTGCCGTTACCGGTTAACGGCGTCAAAATCAGGAATTTCGGCGACCCGGACAGCATGGGAGGCGCCGAAAAGGGCCTCGCCATCGCGGCCCGGCCCGGCGCCCAGGTCACATCCCCCTGTGACGGGCTCGTCGTTTACTCTGGTCCGTTTAGATCCTACGGACAACTCTTGATCCTGAACGCAGGCGGCGGCTATCATGTGCTGCTGATGGGGATGGAACGGATATCCGTTAACCCCGGACAATTTGTCCTGACCGGAGAGCCGGTGGCTGCTATGGGAAGCGGGGGCCAAATCGCCGCCGCTGTAGCCACGGCGACCCCGAGTCAGCCCGTGCTCTATATCGAGTTCCGTAAGGACGGAACGCCGATCGATCCCGGCCCATGGTGGGCAATAAGCGAAAGTGAAAAGGTTCGCGGATGATGCGCAAGACCTCTCTCCTTCTCCTCGGTGCAGTTGGCGGTGCGGCGTTGATGCTGGTGGCGACGCAGCCAAAGCTAATCCTGCTCGGCTCCAGCGCGAAAGCCGCGGCCGCCGACACCTACAAGCAGCTCAACCTGTTTGGCGACGTGTTCGAGCGCGTGCGCGCCGACTATGTCGAGAAGCCCGAGGACGGCAAGCTGGTCGAATACGCGATCAATGGCATGCTCTCCAGCCTCGATCCGCATTCCAGCTACATGGACGGCAAGAGCTACCGCGACATGCAGGTGCAGACGCGTGGCGAGTTCGGCGGTCTCGGCATCGAAGTCACGATGGAAGACGGCCTGATCAAGGTAGTGGCGCCGATCGACGACACTCCTGCCGCCAAGGCCGGCATCCTCGCCAATGACATCATCACCCATCTCGATGACGATGCCGTGCAGGGCCTGACGCTCAACCAGGCGGTCGAGAAGATGCGCGGCGCGCCCAATACCAAGATCCGCCTGAAGGTCATGCGCAAGGGCAAGGACGCTCCGCTCGAGATCACGCTGGTGCGCGACATCATTCGCGTGCGGTCGGTACGCACGCGCGTGGAAGGCGAGGACGTCGCCTATATCCGGCTGACGCAGTTCAACGAGCAGACCACCGAAGGTCTCAAGCGCGCGATCAACGAACTGACGACGCAGATCCAGGGCGACAAGCTCAAGGGCTATGTCATCGACATGCGCAACAATCCCGGCGGCTTGCTGGAGGAAGCGATCTCGGTGTCGGACGCCTTCCTCGACAAGGGCGAGATCGTCTCCACTCGCGGGCGCAACCTGGAAGAGACGCAGCGTCGCAATGCCAAGCCCGGCGATCTGGCGAAGACCAAGCCGATCATCGTGCTGATCAACGGCGGCTCGGCTTCCGCTTCGGAAATCGTCGCCGGCGCGTTGCAGGATCACAAACGGGCGACCGTCATCGGTACCCGTTCCTTCGGCAAGGGCTCGGTGCAAACCATCATCCCGCTCGGCTCCGGCAACGGCGCGCTGCGGCTGACCACAGCGCGCTACTTCACGCCGTCGGGCCGCTCGATCCAGGCCAAGGGCATTTCGCCCGACATCGAGGTGCTGCAGGACGTGCCGGAAGACGTGAAGTCGCGTACCGATACCAAGGGCGAGGCTTCGCTGCGCGGCCACCTGAAGGCGGAAGGCGACGAGCAGACCGGCTCGCAGTCCTACATCCCGCCGGATCCGAAGGACGACAAGGCGCTGCGCATGGCGCTCGACCTCTTGCGCGGCTCGGTCAAGAACGCCGCCTTCCCACCGAATCCGAAGGCGGCCATGCCGAACTAACAGCAGCTATCGACCAATTTAAAGGGCGGCCTGCGGGCCGCCCTTTTTGTTTGAAGTCCCTTATCCCGCCGGCGGGAACAGCGATTCACCTCATGCTATCCTCGCCGCATGATTCGCGAGGTTCCGCGCCGTGGCCGATGACCTGAATACGCCGCTGGGGCAGGGAAAAAAGGCGAAGCGAAGCATCGCCTTGCCGGGATTTTTGCCGCGTGCCCTCGCCGGCGCGCTCGGGCTTTGCCTGGTTACTTTCCTGCTCTGGGCCGCGACCGCCGACGATCCCATGGGCGGAGAGCCGGTTGCGCTGGTGGCGGTCAATCCGGCGGCCAAGGTGGCAGACGACGCGCAGCAGCCGGTGAAGGTCGTCAGGGCCTCGCCTTCCGAGGGTCCCGATGCAGCGAGCGGGCCGGCATTCGGCAGCAAGACGGTCACTATCATCGACGGCACCAGCGGCAAGCGCGAGGAGATAACGGTTCCGGCGACGCCCGAATCGCCGCCTGTAGCCAATACGAATCCTCCTGCCGCCAGTGCAAGCGCGCCGGCCGCTCCCAATCCGCGCCTGATCGAGACCTCACGCCACGGCGGAATTCCGAAAATAGGCGCGGATGGCGCCCGACCGTCGGAAGTGTATGCGCGGCCGGTGGAAGCCGCAGCCGGAAAGCCCGACGGCCCGCGTATTGCGATCGTCATCAGCGGGCTCAGCATCGGCACGAGCGGGACCGCCGATGCGCTCGCCAAGCTGCCGGCCCCGGTGACTTTTGCGTTCGCGCCCGCCGGCCTGCATGTCGAGCAACTCGCCGCCCGCGCGCGCAATGAAGGCCACGAATTATTGCTGCAGGTGCCGATGGAGCCGTTCGATTACCCTGACAACGATCCTGGCCCGCAGACCTTGCTCACGACCTCGGACGCCGGGCAGAACATCGACCGGCTGCATCGGCTGATGAGCCGCTTCCAGGGTTATGTCGGAATTTCCAACTATATGGGCGCGCGCTTTACCGCGTCGGAGCTGGCGCTTGCGCCGGTGCTGCGCGAGACCGCGAAACGCGGATTGATCTACCTGGACGACGGCACGTCCTCGCGCAGCCTGGCGAGCCAGATCGCCGGCGCAAACCATCTTGCGTTCGCCAAGGCTGAGGTGGTGATCGACGCGGTGCCGACAGCAACGGAGATCGATCGCGCGCTCGCGCGGCTGGAGGCGGCGGCGCGTGAGCGCGGCCTCGCCGTCGGCATCGCCGGCGCACTCCCCGTCGCGATTGACCGCATCGCCAAATGGGCCAAGGCGGCGGAAGCGCGCGGGTTCACGCTCGTGCCGATCAGCGCCGTGGCGAACAAGCCGAAGTCATCGTGAGTTGCGTCCCCGCGAAGGCGGGGATGACAGGTTTGATTCATGTCCTCCTACGAAACTCTGCCCTATCGCCCCTGCGCCGGCCTCGCGGTCTTCAACCGCGCGGGCAGCGTGTTCATCGGGCGGCGGCTTGACGGGCCGGAGCATGTCGATGCGACGCATTGCTGGCAGATGCCACAGGGCGGCATCGATCCGGGCGAGGATACTTACCGCGCTGCGCTGCGCGAGCTCTACGAGGAAACCAGCATCCGCGCGGTGCAAAAGCTCGGCGAAATCCCGGAGTGGCTGACCTACGACATCCCGCCCGATATCGCCGGCCATGCCTGGCAGGGGAAATATCGCGGTCAGACGCAGAAATGGTACGCGCTGCGTTTCACCGGCGAGGACCACGAGATCAATATCGTGGAGCCCGGCGGCGGCACGCATAAGCCGGAATTCGTCGCCTGGCGCTGGGAGCGGCTGGAAAAGACACCCGAACTGGTGGTGCCGTTCAAACAGCCGGTCTATGCGCGGGTGGTGCGGGAATTTAAGAAGTTTGCGGTGCCGAAGTGACGTGCGGGGCCAAGCGGCCCC
>JAXDOO010000354.1:0-8305 GCA_034668865.1 Alphaproteobacteria bacterium | reverse complement strand
GTCGGTTTTTCGGCCTTCGGCCAGAAGTCGGGGCCTACTTTGTCCAGCACGGGCGCGAGATCGGGCTGCCGCTTGCCGTCCTGGGACTCATCGTCGTCTTCGCATCGTTTTCCGACGTCTTCCTGAGCCTAGCGAACTTTCGCAATGTGGGCCTGCAGGCCGCTGCCCTTGCGGCCGTCTCGTTCGGTCAGACGCTCGTCATACTCACCGCTGGGCTCGATCTTTCCGTTGGCTCCATCGTTGCGCTCGTGAGCGTCGTCACCGCCCTCGCGATCCTGAATTTCGGCATCTTCGCCGGCGTGTTGATCGGCCTTCTCACCGGCGTCGTGGCAGGTCTAGTCAACGGATTCATCGTCACCAAACTCCGCGTCTTTCCCTTCATTACCACACTCGCGATGCTCTCCTTTTTATCCGGCCTAGCGCTTAACCTCAGCGGCGGAACGCCGATCATAGGCCTTCCATCGGCGTTCACGGACTTCGCATATCAGCGCTTTCTAGGCGTGCCGCTGCCGGTCATCCTTTCGCTGACCCTTCTCGCGTTCACTTTCTTCGTCCTCCGCTACACCAGGATCGGACGCAATATCTATGCGATCGGTGGAAACCAGGAGGCCGCCCGCCTCTCAGGTCTTAGAGTCGATCGGGTGAAGACCATCGCGTACATGTATAGCGGCGTCTGCTCCGCAATCGCGGCCATGATCCTGACCACCCGCGTCTCCTCCGGCCAGCCCACGCTTGGTGCGAGCCTGCCGCTTGAGTCAGTGGCTGCGGTGGTCCTCGGCGGCGTTTCGCTTTTCGGTGGCCGCGGCTCGGTGGTCGGCGTCGCCTTCGGCGTTGCGTTCGTGAGTATCCTCTCGAATGGCCTGAATCTGCTCAACGTCTCGTCCTACACACAAATGATGGTCATTGGCGTCGCACTCGCCGGCGCCGTCGCCATCGATCAAGCTTTCGTCCGCCGTGGCAAAGTCCAGTGAAAGGGGGCGAGGGGTCGTGCTCCGAGTAAACAACAACGTTTCAGTGGCAGAGGGTGACAAGGGAGATCGTTATGAACGACAAGTTGAAGGGCTTGGGTCTGTCTACCGCCGTCGTGATCGCCGGTCTTGGTACGGCGCAACCCGGGATGGCGGCCGGGGAGAAAGGAAAGCTGGGGGTCTCGATGCCAACAATTCAGGGGCCGTGGTATACGGCGCTGCTCTACGGCATTAGCGACGAAGCGGAGAAGCTCGGCTACGAGACGGTGATCCTGGATGCGGGCGGATACGCCAATGTTGATAACCAAGTCTCGCAGGTGTCGAACCTAGCCGTTCAACAGGTCAAGGCGATTTTGATGGATCCGGCGAATCCCAGCGCATTCAACCCCGTGGTCAAGCAGATCCAGGGGGATGGCATCCCGGTGCTCGGGGCGGGCAGCCCGATTGTCGCTAGCGAGGTGGATGCCAGCGCGGCGGCTTCGTCCAGCCATTGCAACATCGGCCAGGAGCTCGCCGCCGGCGCAAAGAAGCTACTTCCCGAGGGCGGCAAGATGGCGGCCCTGACCGGCCCGCCGGGCGCGTTCTGGTCGGGCGACCGGTGGCGTTGCTTCAATGAGGCCATCGCCAACAGCAACATTGAGGTTGTAGCCGAGCAGAACAGCGAACAGGACGCGGCATCGGCGCTCGCCGTCGCAGATGATTTCTTGCAGCGTTATCCGGATATTGATCTGCTCTATGGCGCCGACGATTTGTATGGCGTGGCAGCAGCTCGCGCTGTGCAGACCGCCGATAAATGCGGAGAAATCAAGATACTGTTCGCCGTGCTCGGCGCCGCAGCCGAGGAGATGATGCGGGCCGGCTGCGCTGATTATGTGGTCGCACAACAGCCGATTGCGATCGGTCGGACCGCTGTCCAGCTTGCCGACCAGCTTGTGAACGGCACCGCTCCTGATGCCAAGCTAGTCGAAATTCCGCTTATCGCTGTGACGAAGGAGAACCTTGATTCGATCGACAAATCGAGCATCCAGCCGCCGGCGGGTTGGAGCCCTTAAACGGCCGATCTCGGTCTTCTGGGTTATCGACGCCCGCCTCAGGCGGGCGTCGATTGGAATTGAAGCATTGTCACGGGAACGGTTAGCAGACGTCCTGCCGAGCGGGCGCAAAGGGCGGGAGGAAGCGTATGGCGGAAGAAAAAAAGCGAAATGAAGCTGTGGTCAAGATTGCCTGCATTCAGATGGAGCCGGTCGTCGGAAAGAAGCAGGAAAATGTCCGCTTGTCGCTTGCCCTGATTGGAGAGGCCGCCGCAAACGGTGCAAACTTGGTCGTCCTGCCGGAGCTCACCAATTCGGGCTATGTCTTCGAAAGCCGAGAGGAGGCGTTCGAGCTCGCCGAAGAGATTCCGGCCGGTGAGACGACGATGGCCTGGGCCGAGGCGGCGAATAGGTTCGGATTGCATATTGTTGCCGGTATTGCGGAACGTGACGGGAGCCTCCTCTACAACAGCGCTGTCGTCATCGGACCCGATGGTTATGTCGGCACCTTCCGCAAGGTGCATCTGTGGAACGAGGAGAACCTTTTCTTCGAGCCGGGCAATCTTGGATTCCCAGTGTTTCGCACTCCGGTAGGCCGGATTGGCTGCAATATATGCTACGATAGCTGGTTCCCGGAAAGCTTCCGCCTGGCGGCGCTGCAGGGGGCCGACATCGTCTGCGTGCCGACGAACTGGGTACCCATCCCTGGGCAGAAGCCTGGCGAGCACGCGATGGCCAATATTTTGGTCATGGCCGCCGCTCATTCCAATTCGATCTTCATCGCCGCCGCCGACCGGATCGGCTCGGAGCGCGGCCAGCCGTTCGAGGGTCAGAGCCTGATCGCCAGCTATACCGGCTGGCCGATAGCTGGGCCGGCCAGCAAGGACAAGCAGGAAATCCTGTACGCCGAGGCCAATCTGGCTGACGCGCGGCGCAAGCGAAACTGGAATGAATATAACCAGCCGCTGCGCGATCGTCGCACCGATCTCTACGGCGAGATGCTTGGGTCGGAACATCGACCCGGCTGGTATTGAAATGTGAGGCAGAGAGACTGCAGAGGGGAGAAATATGACAGCTTCCAAAAGAGAGTTCGGCCGGGCATCGCGGCGCGCGGTTCTCCAGGGTATGGCCATGGCTGGCGCGAGCGTCGCCGCGCCGGCCCTCATCACCAGGGCGCTCGCCCAGGACGGGCCGATCCGCATCGGCGTTATCTCGCCACTCACAGGCGCCTGGACCGTCTACGGGAAGGCGCATAGCGCAGGCTTCGAGCTGGCAGTGGACGAGATCAACGAGGCGGGCGGGGTCCTGGGGCGTGAGCTCGAGATTGTCATCGGCGATTCGAAGACTGAGCCGCGGATCGTTGTCGAGCAGGCGAACCGACTCATTCGGCAGGAAAATGTTGACTTCCTGGCCGGCACCTTCTCGAGCGCCGAGCGCAACGCGGCAGGACCGGTTGTGCGGAGCGGCAACAAGGTGCTCCTTTACCCAACCTTCTACGAAGGGCAGGAGAAGGAATACGCCCCGGGCGTCTGCAACCCGAACATCTTCATGTTCGGCCCGGAGCCGACCCAGCAGGTCTGGCCGCATCTGGAATATATGCTGTCAAATTTTGGCAAAAAATTCTTCATGATTGGCTCTGACTATGCTTGGCCGCGCGTCACGAATGCTGTGACGAAGCAGAAGTTGCAGGAGCTTGGCGGCGAGGTGGTCGGTGAGGTCTATATTCCTTTCAACACGCCGCAATACGAATCAGTCCTGCGCGATATCCGCCAATCGGGCGCGGATGTCATCTTCCACTCGCTCACCGGCTCCGACACGGTGAATTTCCGCCAGCAGTTCGCCGCAGCCGGCATGAAGAAGGACTTCGTGCTCTGGACCGTGGACGACGAGGAGGTCGTCACCTCCGGGCTAGGCCCGGATGTCTCAGCCAACGACTTCGTCAGCTTCGACTATTTTATGTCCATCGACCATCCTAACAACGCGGCCTTCCTGGAGCGCTTTAGAACGAAGTTTGGCGACGACGCGCTGATGAACACCGTGGGTGTGGCCATGTACAATGCCGCTCACATGGCGGCCTTGGCGATTACGAAAGCCGGCGAAGTGTCGACGGATGCCCTTCGCCAGAACCTGAAGGGGATGTCCTTCGACCGGGCTCCCCAAGGGCCGGTGCGCATGCGCGAGATCGACAACCAGCTCGTCCTTCCTTCGTACCTGATGAAGGTGCGCGAAGGCTGGACGGGCGTAGGCGACATGTTTGAGGAGGTGCAGTCCTTCCAGAGTGTCGAGCCGCTGGACGCACGCTGCGATCTGCCGCTCTAATAACGGCGGCTGAAAGCCTGCAAGCGGGCCGGCTTGGGTTCCCCCGGCCGGCCCATATTGATTCGCGCCAACGAAGAAGAGCCGCATGCAGTTTGCGCTGAGTGTTGCGGTGGACGCGACCCTGATCACCCTGGTGCTGGCGCTGGCGGCGTTCGGGCTGGCGGTCATCTACGGCCTGATTGGTGTCATCAACATGGGCCATGGTGCCATGCTGACTCTGGGCGCCTATTTCACCTGGTGGAGCGTCAGCGCGGGGCTTCCCTTCTTTCTCGCCGTTGCGGTCGCCGCAATAGGCGTCGGCCTCATTGGGCTCGCATTCGAGCATCTTGTCATCCGGCACTTTTACGAGAGGCCCTTCGAAACGCTGCTCCTGACTTGGGCGTTCTTCCTGATCGCGACCGAGATGATCAAGATCGTATTCGGCTCCGATTTCCGCAACGTCGCAAGTCCCATCTCCGGCGCCTGGGTGGTTGGGCCGCTGAACTTACCCGCGTACCGCGCCTTAGTTTGTATGCTCACCCTGGTTTTGATGGCCGGGACGGCCTTTGTTTTGTTCAAGACAAATATCGGCATCAAAATACGCGCCCTGGTCCAGAACAGGGAGGTGGCAAGCCTTCTTGGCCTGAATATCGCGCGCACTTACAAGCTTGTCTTCTTCGCCGGCTCAGCGGTCGCCGGCTTGGCCGGCGGACTGATCGCGCCGATGCTCAGCATCGATCCCTATATCGGCAATGTTTTCCTGGTTCGCTCCTTCTTCGTCGTGATTGTGGGTGGAGTCGGCCAGCTCCTAAGTGGCACCCTCATCGGCAGCTTCCTCATCGGCGGAACGGAGACGATCTTCGCCCTCTTCTCCAGCCAGGTCATTGCTCAGGCGGCCGTCTTCTTTGTGGCAATCGTCCTCCTGCGATTCCGCCCCCAGGGCATGATGCGGGGGCGCTGAATGACGCCGTCCCAACAGGCCGATGCGCCCCGGAGGTGGGGTAAGGAGGGGTTCTGGCGCGGCGAGACGCTATTCGCGATCATCCTCTTTGCCGCTCTTGCGCTGCTGCCGATGCTAGCGGGCGGTTACATCGTGTATATTCTCCCCCAGTACCTCCTGTTCGGCATGCTGGCCATGTCGCTCGCCCTGCTGTGGGGCTTTGTTGGCATCCTCAGCTTCGGTCAGGCGGCATTCTTTGCGCTTGGGGCTTATGCCCTAGGTCTCGCTTTGGGGCATTGGGGCCCGTCGGGAAGCTATGTCGGCCTGCTCGCCGCTCCTCTACTCGGTGGCCTGCTGGCGGCTCTCGCCGGCTATTTTCTGTTTAGCGCCGGAGTGCGGGCTACTTATTTCGTGCTGGTCACCTTGGCGCTCTCCATCATCGTGGAGCAAATCGCCGTCAGCCAATCGCAGATCACGGGGGGATGGAACGGCCTTTTCGTCGACCGGATCGTGTTGAGCTTCGGGCCGCTGGGCACCTTGGAGCTTTTTGACGATTACGCAGCCTATTTCTTCATCCTGCCAGTCGTGGCACTCGCGTACGTCCTGCTGCGCTGGGCGACGACGGCGAAGTTCGGCAAGGTGCTCGTCGGGATCCGCGAAAACGAGGATCGGCTCACGGCGCTGGGCTATGACATCTCGCTCTACAAGACTGCAGCGTTCGCGCTATCGGGTGCAGTGGCGGGACTCGCCGGCGCCCTTTACGGCATGCACGCCAATTTCGTGTCGCCGTCGCTCGCGGGCGTGCTGTTCTCGACCGAGGTCGTCGTTTGGGTGGCGATCGGCGGGCGTATCTCGCTGATCGGAGCCCTGGCCGGCGGGGTCATTGTGTCGTCCATCTCGAATTATCTGAGCTCCATCATCCCGGATTACTGGCAACTCGCGCTTGGTGTCATCTTCATCTTGGTCATTATCTTCTTCAAGGAAGGCTTCGCCGGCGCTGTGACGCAGACTTTGCGGGCCGCGCGGCGGAGGCGGCAGTGAGCGCAATTCTGGAGACGCGCGGCCTATCACGTCATTTCCGCGGCGTGATTGCCAGCGAGGACATCAATTTCGTCTTGGCTGCGGGTGAGGTCCGTGCCGTCATCGGCCCGAATGGAGCGGGAAAGACCACCTTCCTCAGCATGATCTCGGGCCATTTGCGGCCGAGCGCAGGCCGCGTGCTCTACAAGGGAGTGGACATCACGAAGCGCTCGATCGTCCATCGGGCGCGGCTTGGCATCGTTCGCAAGTTCCAAACGCCAACCGTCTTTGACAACCTTTCGGCCCATCGGAATATCGAACTGGCCGTGCTCAGGACCGATTGTCCGCGCCGGGAACGCGATGAGCGAATTGGCACGGTGCTTCAGCGCGTGCGACTTCAGGACCAGGCCGACACGCCCGCGCAGTTCCTCTCGCACGGGCAGCGCCAATGGCTGGAAATCGGCCTTCTCGTCGCCATCCGCGGTGAGCTTCTCCTGCTGGACGAGCCGACCGCCGGCATGACAGCCGAAGAGACCGCGGCTACGGGCGATCTCGTGACAATGCTGGCCCGCGACATGGAGCTCTCAGTCATCATCATCGAACACGACATCAACTTTATCCGCGACCTGCGCGCGCCAGTCACGGTGCTCCATCTCGGGCGGATCCTGAAGGAGGGGAGCTTCGAGGAGGTCGCCGAGGACGAGCGGGTACGTGAGGTGTATCTGGGGACCGGGTCATGAGCCTTGGAGTCGAATCCGTCACCGCCGGCTATGGCGACATCACTGTCCTGCGCGATGTAAGTTTTGCGGTCCCGCAGGGCAGAGTCCTCGGGGTGCTTGGCCGCAACGGCATGGGCAAGACCACGCTGATCCGCACGCTCGCTGGCCTAATTCGTCCTAGTCGCGGGCGCATCCGCTATGACGGCGAGGACGTGACGGATCTGCCGCCGCACAAGCGTGCCGAGCGCGGACTGACGACGGTGGTGCAGGGGCGCGGTATCTTCCCGAAGCTTACGGTGCGCGAAAACCTCCTTATGGGCCGGATCGCGACCGCTAAGCCGAAGCGCGATCGTACGTCGGAGGTGCTCGACTATTTCCCCCGTCTCGGCGAGCGCCTAGGCCAACTCGCCGGCACGATGAGCGGCGGTGAGCAGCAGATGCTCGCCATCGGCCGGGCTCTGATGACCGACCCTCGGCTCATGCTCCTCGACGAGCCCTCAGATGGCATCATGCCGACTCTCGTCGATCAGATCGCTCGCACCCTTGTCGACATCAACAGGAATGAGGGGCTGTCGATCGTAATCGTGGAGCAGAACGTTCCGATGGTCTTCAAGATGGCTGAAACGTGCATCGTCTTGGAGAAGGGTCGATTGGTGGTTGAAGGAACGAAGGATGAGGTCTCACGCAGCGATGTGATGCGAGAGTATCTCGCGCTCTGAGGACGAATACGGATCCTGATGACTAAAATCGGCAACCACTGACAATCTCACAGTGCGTCAGCCGGCGAATTGGCATCGCGCGCCAGTAAACGGTTCAGAAGAGGCGAGACAAGGCTGCAGCGGTTAAGCTGATGCGCAAGCTGCTCAAGAGTGACCGACAAGCTGCGATCCTACAGTGCGGCGGAGGCGGAGATAGGGCTAAGAGCTCACCATGAGCACGGCCTGCGCAAGAACAACCTGGCCGAGAATTCGCACTAGCCGGCCAGGCAACGAGAGCGGAAGATGCAGCAGTTCAAGTCGCCTGGTTCGGCGAACGCTTCCTCTCTGCTTATCCTGCCGTCTACAACACCTTCAACGTCCAGCGTCACCTGATCTCTCGTCGTACCCTGCGGGTCTTCAGAGCTGACGACACGGAGCATTGGGGCGCAGCAGTGGCCGCGTAGGGCAGGGTCTCTTGTGGCGCTTCATGCTCGGCTGGCCGGGTTCCCGTGACAAAGCCCACGTATTGCCCTCCTGGGCAGGCACCCTGAAATCGGTATCTGTTAGGCGAACCTGATAGACTCTGCCCAAAGCGAGGAGAGCAGATGGCGGATACGAGAATGAAGATCGG
>JAXDOO010000353.1:0-4377 GCA_034668865.1 Alphaproteobacteria bacterium | reverse complement strand
AAATGCGGTCACACGCCGGGACGTCGCGTAATCCCGGTCGAAGACATGGTTCGAAAGATCAAGGTGGCAACGGAAGCTCGCCGCTCAGACGACTTCCTGATCGTAGCGCGCACCGACGCAAGAAGCTCGCTAGGATTGCTTGAAGCTCTGCGCCGCGCCGAGGAATTCCAAAAGGCCGGCGCCGATGTTCTGTTCATCGAAGCGCCGGAAAGCGAGACCGAGCTGGAGCAGATCGGCAGGAGTTTCGACGTTCCCTTGCTGGTCAATATCGTGGAGGGCGGGAAAACCCCAGTGCTTGGTTGCGACCGCTTACGCGCGTTAGGTTTCCGGATAGCGATTTTCCCGGCCACCGGGTTTCTGGCCGCGGCCGCGGCGCTCGACACCGCCTATCGCGCGCTGCAGACAGGATCGAGCGAGCGCCTGCAGGCGCCGCTATTCAACTTCGACGACATGAACCGCCTGATGGGCTTTGAGGAGATATGGGAGTTCGACCGCAAGCATGCGTCCTAGTGTGCTTATAACAGCGGCGCCTCGATCGGATTGTCGCCGTCGATGAAATGTTTTCATCTATCTCTTGCTTAACAATGGTTTTGCCACCTCGCGCGCGCAGTCGATGAACAGTTTTGCCACGGGGCGCGGCATTCGATTCTTCAGGCGAATAAAGCCGAACGGCATAACTTTCTTGGGAATATCGACCGGCAGCACTTTGATCGCCAGGCGCTTGCCGGCGAACATCAGCAAGGAGCCGGGATAGATCGCCAGATATCGACCCGTTGCGAGCAGAGCATGATTCATATCCATGGAGGCACAAACGATTCTCGCGGCAGGAAGCTGCAATCCACTGCCATGAAACAGCTCTTTGATGTACGGTCCAACATCCGTATCAGCGGGTGGCAAGATCCAAGGCTCTTCGACGAGTTCCGCAAGCTTGATCCGTCGCCGTCGCGTCCAGCGACTATTCACGCCCGCGGCAATCAATGGCGGATCGTTGAATAATGTTTCCGCCTCAAGATCAGGTTCATCTGCGATGGAATCCGGCAGGCGCCTGACCACCAAATCGATACTTCGGTCGCGAAGTTCACGAAATTGCTGCGCCACATTCGTCACCTGACTGACATGGAACGTCAACCGGGGATACTGCCGGCAAAGGCGATCGATGACGGCAGGGAACAGCCCACCGATCACCGTGCCGGGACCCGCGATACGCAACTCTCCCGCCGTGGGATCGGCTAGATATTCGATATCCTTCACGCCTTGTCTTAATTCGTCGAATACCGTCATGCCGCGCTGGATCAGTGCATGACCGGAAGCAGTTGGCTCAATGCCCTTACGGCTTCGCTCTAGGAGACGCACGCCCAGCGCGGCTTCAAGATCAGAGATTACTCTCGATACGACCGGTTGCGAGATAGCGAGACTTTCAGCGGCCCGCACCATGCTGCCGCATTTCGCCACGGCGAGCAGAATGTGAAGGTCTTGCAATTTAATCCGGCGCCCGATGCGGTCAGCCCACTCCATCGGCCCGCTCCTGGTATATAGTTAAAGTGCTATGTTACCATTTTATAATAGAGCTTTCCAGTTATACTCCCCTGATCTACGGTCGCAGCATCAGGTCGTCGAGAACGCTCCTAAAGGAACAAAAATGTCATCCCACCACAGCACTACGCACCGTGCGCTTTCACGGCGGGCATTGCTCGCGGGCTTTGGAGCCGCCACCACCTTATTGGCGATGGGCGGCGGCGCGCGCGCTTTGAACTACCCGGGCGCGCCGGTGAGGTTTGTCGTGGGATTGGGCGCCGGTTCCGGTCCAGATGTAACCTGCCGGATCGTCGCCGATCATCTCTCGCGCTTGTGGGGACAGCAAGCCTCGGTGCTGAATCAACCCGGTGCGACCGGGGGGCTCGCCATGCGCACGGTCGGAACCTCTGTCCCCGATGGCCACACGCTGCTTTTCGCGCTGTCGTCGAGTTTCGTTGCGCTGCCGGAAATCCAGTCGACTTTTCCGTACGATCTCGCCCGCGACTTCGTTCCTGTCGGCTTCATCGGCGAAGTCCCGATGGTCATCGCCGCGTCGCCGGCGCTTGGCGTAAATACCCTGGCCGAGTTCATCGCGCTGGCGAAACAACGCCCTGGCCAGATCAGCATCGCCGTGAGCAACCGTGGCGGCACGCCGCATTTGACAGCGGAGTGGCTACGCATGGTGACCGGCACCGACATGACGGCGATTTCATATCCCGGCTCTCCACAGGCCCTGAACGACGTTATCGGAGGCCGGGTGCAGGCGACCGTGGACAGTCTGCCCGGGCTCAAGGGCTCGATCGAGGGTGGCTCGCTCAAGTTGCTCGCGGTCTGTTCTCCCCAGCGCCTGCCAAACTTTCCCGACGCGCCGGCGGCGGCCGAGATATTGCCCGGCTTCAGCGCCGTGGGCTGGTACGCCTTAATGGCAGCGCCCGGGACGCCGGAGCCCATCGCCCGCAAGGTGAGCGATGATTTGCGTACAGTCCTTAACCGGCCCGAACTGCAGGCCCAACTCCAGCAGATTGGCTTCTACACGCGCCCGATGTCGCCCGACGAACTCCGCGGCTTCATCAGCAGCGAGCAGAAACTTTGGAAGCCAGTGATCGAACAGGTGGGCATGAAGGCGAAATAACTCCGGCCGTGAGTCCCCGGCAATGAGGAATGCCGCAATAAACGGCAGGACTTGGAATCGTCATCATGAGTCAAATTCGAGTCTCGCCGGACAAGCGTCTGCAGACTTACATCCTGGCGCATGAGCCACCTGAGCATGATGAATTGCGCAATTTGCGCGCTCTAACGCAGGCCTTGCCCACCGCACGCATGCAAATCGTGCCGGAACAAGGCCATCTTCTTGCGTTTCTGGTGCCTTTGATCGGTGCGCGGCGCGTGCTCGAGATTGGGACCTTCACCGGCTATAGCGCGTTGGCTCTGGCTCTGGCGCTGCCGCCGGATGGGCAAGTCGTGACGTGTGATTTGGATGAAGAGTCAGTCACCGTTGGTCGGCCATGCTGGGAACGAGCAGGCGTGGCGACAAAGATCAAGGTCATGATCGCTCCGGCGCTCACAACGCTCGCTGCGCTAAAGAATGCAGGAGCCAGCTGCTTTGATCTGACGTTTATCGATGCCGACAAAATGGAGTATGACCACTACTACGAATTCGCTCTTCAGCTCGTGCGGCCCGGCGGTTTGATCATTTTCGATAACATGTTTCAGCACGGCGACGTGGCCGATCCCGAAAACAACGAACCGCGGACGATATCGGTACGCGCACTGAACACAAAAATAGCAAAAGATAATCGCGTCGACCGTATCATGCTTGCAATCGCAGATGGGATGACGTTGGTTCGCCGACGCTAATCGGAATTAACGCTCTGTGACAGTGCGACATCGCACCTGCGAGGGCTGAATACCCGCCCAAAATAAAGAGGCCGCCAATCGGGCGACCTCCCTTGAAGCGAACATTCCTCTCTAATGCGCCACGCCATCGACGGCATAGCTTCGATACGTCGCGTATTTGTCGCCAATTTTTTTGGCTGCTATGTAATCAGCACCCTCGCGAAACGTCTTCATTTTTTCAAGATTATCGAACACTTGAATAACGACGCGTTTTGGTGGTTCACCTTCAACTGCTGTCACCTGGGGGCCTGCTCCGCCGAGCCCGCCTAGTGCGACCTCGCGAACGCCAGCGGCTTTGATGTTGGCCTGCGCCTTCGGAACAAACTCCTTCCTGTAGGCGTCAGGATCAGTCGCCGTAATTTCAGTCACGAGATAGATCGGCGGCTTGGTCTGGGCATGAAGGCTTTGAATGACAGCCCCTCCGATGGTGATGCCTGCAACGAGCGCCACAGCTATCCTGTAATTTATTTTCATTGTTTCTCTCTTTGCTTATCAATGATCCGACAAAGAGACGCTACGGCAGCTGTGAGCCTAAAACTACTCAAAAGATCATCTAGCGGCCTGATTCTTTTTCTTTACGTTCCCTCAGCCCTCCTGAAACGCCGCCGCCCGCTTGCCGCGAATCGCCGGCAGCGCCACCAGGACCAGAAGCGCCAGCGCGGCGATCAAAAGCCCGAGGCTGATCGGCCGGTTGACGAAGATCATCGGATCGCCGCTGGAAATGCGCATGGCGCGCCGCAGGTTTTCCTCCATCAGCGGGCCGAGGATGAAGCCGAGCAGCATCGGGGCGGGCTCGCATTCCAGCCGGATGAACAGATAGCCGAGCACGCCGAACAACGCCGTCAGCACGATCTCGAATGCGTTGTTGTTCACCGTATAGACGCCGATGGCGCAGAACAACAGGATCGCGAGGTAAAGCAGCCGATAGGGAACTTTCAGCAGCTGCACCCAAATTCCGATCAGCGG
>JAXDOO010000352.1:0-3443 GCA_034668865.1 Alphaproteobacteria bacterium | reverse complement strand
AAGCGCTCGACCGGCGAGATCAAGGTGACCACCGTCTATCTCACCCATGACTGCGGCCAGATCATCAATCCCGACGGGCTGAAGAACCAGCTCGACGGCAATGTGCTGCAGACGCTCAGCCGGGTATTGAAGGAGGAGCTGACGTTTGACCGCTCGCATGTCACGAGCCTCGACTGGGACAGCTATCCGATCCTGACTTTCCCGGAGATACCGGAGCTGGTTTACGATCTGATCGACCGGCCAAACGAACGGCCCTGGGGCGCCGGCGAGCCGGCCTCCGCGGTTATCCCGAGCGCGGTGTCGAACGCCGTGTTCAACGCCACCGGGGTGCGGCTGCGCTCGGCGCCTTACACGCCCGCCAAAGTGAAGGCCGCACTGACGCAGACTTGATAAAACGGGGCCCCTTTTGGGGCCCCAGCCTTCATCAGTTAAATGTGGTTTCTGCGCGCTACGCCACGCCGAGCTTCTTCTGCAGGCTGGTGGATGACGTCGTGTATTGGAAAACGAGCTTCTTATCTGGATAGACGTAATGATACGCCTGCTGCGCCATCAGCGCCGCCTCATGGAAGCCGCACAGGATTAGCTGCAACTTGCCCGGATAAGTATTGATGTCGCCGATGGCGAAGATCCCCGGCACGCTCGTTTCAAATTTTTCCGTATCGACCGGGATCAGATCCTTCTCCAGCGTGATGCCCCAGTTCGCCACCGGCCCGAGCTTCATGGTCAGCCCGAAGAACGGCAGCACGGCGTCGCAGGCTAGCGAGAACACTTCGCCGTTGGCGCCTTTCACGCTCGCCGCCCTCACCTTCCCGCTATCTCCTTCCAGGCTCATGACCTGGCCGAGCACGAAATCCATTTTTTTGTCCGCCACCAGCGCGCGCATCTTGTTGACGCTGTCGGGCGCAGCGCGGAATTCGTCGCGCCGGTGCAGCAGCGTGAGATGCGAGGCGATCGGCTGCAGGTTCAATGTCCAGTCGAGCGCGCTGTCGCCGCCGCCGATGATCAGCAGTTTCTTGTCGCGGAATTTCTCCATCTGCCGCACGGCATAGAACACCGATTTGTCCTCATAAGCCTCGACGCCGGCGATGGGCGGGCGCTTGGGCTGGAATGAGCCGCCGCCGGCGCCGATCACCACCACCTTGGCCTCGAACACTTTGCCGGCGTCGGTGGTCGCGCGGAACAGCGGATCGCCGATCTTCTCGATCGTCTCCACCATTTCGTTCAGATGGAATTCCGGATGGAATGGCTTGATCTGCGCCATCAGCGCTTCCACCAGGCCTTGTCCGGTGACGAAAGGCAGGGCCGGAATGTCGTAGATCGGCTTCTCTGGATAAAGTTCGGCGCACTGCCCGCCCGGTTTGTCCAGGATGTCCACAAGATGCGTCTTCATGTCGAGCAGGCCGAGCTCGAACACCGCGAAAAGCCCTGTCGGACCCGCGCCGATAATGAGGACGTCAGTCTTGATGGGCTCGCTCATTCTCTCTCCGTCATCACGCCGGCGGGCCATACAATATCCGCCGGCGTCGGTTTGAATCTCAGTTTTCGGGATACTGGATGCCCCGCTTTTGCCGGGCATGACAAGTCCTTTTACGCCTTGGGGTTATCGAGTCATGGCCGGTATGCTAACCAGCGGCGCACGCCACTGGGAGCGACTATGGATCTGCCACTGAGCATCGCGATGGCGGACAATCCGCGCACGCGGCCAATTCTCGAGGGCAAGGTGCAGGCGGACGGCATCGATTTCACCTGCACCTCGATGCATCCATCAGAGCTGTTCTGGCGGCAGCTGCGGTTTGCCGAGTTCGACGTCTCCGAGATGTCGCTGTCTTCGCTGATGATGGCAGTTGCCGGCGGCGACGACCGCTGGGTGGGCATTCCGGTCTTCACAACGCGAAAGATGTTCCAGGTCGGGGTTCTGGTGCGCAGGGACCGCGGCATCGACAAGCCCGCCGATCTCAAGGGCCGGAAAATGGGCGTGCCCGAGTATCAGCAGACCGCGGCACTGTGGACGCGCGGCTACCTGCAGCATGAATACGACGTGCATCCGCGCGACATGGAATTCTGGATGGAGCGCAACGACGACTACAGCCAGGCCGCCATTGTCGGCTTCCGCCCGCCGAAGGACGTGAAGCTCAACTACATCCCCAACAGCACCAATCTGGGCGAAATGCTGCTCGATGGAAAACTCGATGGCGCCCTGCGCTATCTCGCCAACACCAACAACTTGGTCGACCGGTCAAGCCTCGACCTCTATCGCCACGCGGACTTCAAGACTCTTTTTCCCGACCCGCACGCCGAGGGCGTCAGGTTCTACCAGAAGACCGGCATTTACCCGATCAACCACGGCATGTTGATCAAGCGCGAGATCGCCGAAAAGCATCCCTGGGCCGTTGCCCATATCTTCAATGCCTTCCAGAAGGCGAATGCGCTTGCGGAAAAGGCGCGCAAGGAAGCCGTGGAATATCATCTGGAGACCGGCCTGCTGCCCCCAGCAGCGCGCAAGGCACTGGCCACACCCGTCGTTCAGCATGGCGTGCAGGCCAACCGCAAGGTGCTGGAGACGGCGGCTCAGTATTCCCACGAACAGGGTCTGACGCCGCGGCTGGTCAAGCTGGAAGAGCTGTTCCCGCCGGCGATGATGGAGCAGTAGGAAGCGGACCGCGCCTATTCCCACGTCGCAAAGGCCATCCCGCAGCCGGTTCCAGCTTCCGAGCGGCAGGACGGCACATAGTCGATCAGCTTCATCTGCAAGTCGGTCTCCGACAGGATGCCGGCGGCCGTGATCCAGTTCTTGGTCTCCGAGGTGCCGGCCAGGAACATGTTCTCCGGCTCGGCGAAGATGGTCCTGACGTCGCGGTCCTTCATCGCGGTCAGCATGCGCCTGTCGAACTCCTCGTCGACGACGAAATGGCTGATGCCGCCGGAGGCGCAGATCGCCACCCGCTTGTTCGCATTCGGCCCGTTCCAGTTCGCGATGGCGCGGCCGATGGAAACGCCGAATTCATAGCAGCGCTTCACCGTGGGGCGGTTGGGCGGAAAATAGGTGTTGAGCAGGATCGGCAGCACCGGCACCGGCCGGTCCCTGACGATGCGGCGATAGATGAAGCCTACGGCATGGCCGATGCCAATCGGTCCTTTTTCGTTCGCCCGCTGCTTCGCCGAGATGGCGACGTCGAATTCGTCGGCGATGGCCTGCTCGATCACCGCATAAGCGAGACCGACCGGCACCGGATAGGCCTGGTCCTGCGGCGGATGGTGGGCCGACATAAAAGCCGCGATGCCGGGGCTTTTCGTCTTCAGCTTTTCCTGATCGATCGCGGTGTTGATGACCTGCTCGCCGCAATAAACGGTGAAAGTCGGCTGCACGTCCTCGTAGAACCATTCGTGCTGGTCGTCGCCGACCACCACGATGATATCGGGATTGACCTCGGAAACCTTGTCGA
>JAXDOO010000351.1:0-12370 GCA_034668865.1 Alphaproteobacteria bacterium | reverse complement strand
ATGGGCATGCTGCTCTCGATTCCATTGGCGCTTGCTGGCATCATCCTGATCGCCCAGGCAATGCGGCGGCAACCGCAAGAGGCGTGAAGCAGGCGTGATGGCGAACGAGGCGCCCCCGCTGGAGGCGGAAATCCGGCGGCTGATTTCCATCGCCGGGCCGATGCCGATTGCCCAATACATGGCAACGTGCCTCTCCCATCCGATCCACGGCTATTACATGACACGCGATCCTTTCGGCGCGACCGGCGATTTCATCACCGCGCCGGAGATCAGCCAAATGTTCGGCGAGTTGATCGGACTTTGGGCGGGGGCGGTATGGCGGCAGATGGGATCGCCGGAAAACATCCGCCTGGTCGAGCTTGGACCCGGCCGCGGCACCATGATGGCCGACGCGCTACGCGCGGCGAAAGTGGTGCCTGACTTTCACTCCGCCATTGTGGTGCATCTGGTTGAGCTCAGCCCCGTCTTGCAGCAGGTGCAGCAGCAGCGGCTCGAGCGGTTCGGCGTCCCCGTGCTCTGGCACAAGGCACTGGAAGACGTGCCGGACGGTCCGGCCATTATCCTGGCCAATGAATTTTTCGACGCGCTTCCCGTACATCAGGCGATCAAGCAGGAAGACGGCCGCTGGCACGAACGCGTGGTGATGGCGGATAGCAACGGCAATTTCATGCTCGGCGCCCCGTTCGGGCCGCTGCCGCATCTGGACAGGCTGCTGCCGCCGCGCGTGCGCGATGCCCCGCCTGGCAGCGTTTTCGAATGGCGTACGGATTCCGTCGCGCTGGAGATCGGCCGCCGCGTGGCGCGCAATGGCGCCGCGCTGGTGATCGACTACGGGCATGTCGAAACCGAGGTCGGCGACACCGTGCAGGCGGTCGGCGAGCATGCCTATGTCAATCCGCTGGTCGCGCAGGGGCTGGTGGATCTCACGGCGCATGTGGATTTCCAGTCGCTCGCCGAGGCCGCCGAAAGCATCGGCGCCCGCATCCATGGCCCGCTGCATCAGGGCAAATTCCTCCGCCGCCTTGGCATCGAAACCCGCGCCGCCACGCTGAAAGCCAAAGCGCCGCCAGACACGATGAGCGAGATCGACGCCCAGGTGGAGCGGTTGACCGGCAGCGGCGCGCGGGAGATGGGCACGCTGTTCAAGGTGCTCGGGATCGGCGATCCCAAGCTCGGCATGCTGCCGGGATTCGAGCCATGATTTTTTTAATCCCTCCCCTGAAAGGGGAGGTATAGGAGAGCGAGCGCTGACAAAATGATGCTGCAGGCGAAAAACCTCTCGGCGCTCGCCGGCATCCGGCATGCTTTTTTCACGCGCGAAGGCGGCGTGTCGGAACGGCTCTATGCCAGTCTCAATGCCGGTGTCGGATCCGACGACGATCCGGCCAAGGTGGCGGAAAATCGCGCGCGCATGGCGAAGGCGTTGGGCGTGACGTCCGAGCGCTTTCTCACCGCCTATCAAATCCATTCGCCCGACGTGGTGGTAGCAGAAAGGCCGTGGCCCGCCGATGCCCGTCCGCGCGCCGACGCCATCGTCACCCGCGTGCCCGGGCTGGCGATTGGCGTCTCCACCGCCGACTGCGGGCCCGTGCTGTTCGCTGATCCGCAAGCGCGCGTTGTCGGCGCCGCCCATGCCGGCTGGCGCGGCGCGCTTTCGGGGGTGCTGGAAGCCGCAGTCGCCGCCATGGAGCGGCTGGGCGCCGAGCGCGGCCGGCTAGTTGCCGCTATCGGCCCGATGATCAGCCAAGGCAATTACGAGGTCGGCCATGAGCTGGTCGAGCAATTCACCAAGGCAGACGCGGAGAATGCCCGCTTCTTCGCGGCCGGCCGGCCGGGCCATGCACAATTCGATCTGCCCGGCTTTATCGCCTCCCGCCTTGCCGGCGCCGGCATTCGCCGCGTCGAGGATCTGGGCGTCTGTACCTATGCCGATCCGCGCCGTTTCTACAGTTTTCGCCGCGCCACCCATCGCGCCGAGCCGGACTATGGGCGCCATATCAACGCCATCGCTCTTTCGGTGTAACTGCAAGGCTCGGCAGCGCATTAAAAACTGGCGGGACAAGGATTATGGCTTATTGCCAGCCTTACTGCCTCCTTGTTAGGACAGCGGCCATCGGGGGCAGCAAAGGCGGGGCATAGCGATGGGCAAGAATGGCGCGCTCAAGCTCGTCGCCGGAAATTCCAATCCCGGCCTTGCCAAGGCGATCGGCGACTATCTCAAAACTCCCCTGACCAAGGCCAGCGTCCGGCGCTTCGCGGACATGGAGATTTTTGTCGAGATCCAGGAAAACGTGCGCGGCACGGATGTCTTCATCGTCCAGTCGACCTCCTTCCCTGCCAACGACCATCTGATGGAGCTGCTGATCATCATCGACGCGCTGCGCCGCGCCTCCGCCCGCCGCATCACCGCGGTGGTGCCTTATTTCGGCTATGCCCGGCAGGACCGCAAACCCGGCGCGCGCACTCCTATCTCCGCCAAGCTGGTCGCCAACCTGATTACCCATGCCGGCGCCGACCGCGTGATGACGCTCGACCTGCATGCCGGGCAGATCCAGGGCTTCTTCGACATCCCGACCGACAATCTCTACGCCTCGCCGGTGATGGTGCGCGACATCCGTGAGCGCTTCGACCTGGCCAAGATCATGGTGGTCTCACCCGACGTCGGCGGCGTGGTGCGCGCGCGCGGCCTCGCCAAACGCATCAATGCGCCGCTCGCGATCATCGACAAGCGGCGCGAGCGTGCGGGCGACTCCGAAGTGATGAACGTGATCGGCGAGGTCGCCGGACATACCTGCGTGCTGGTGGACGACATCGTCGATTCCGGCGGCACGCTGGTGAATGCCGCCGATGCTCTGCTCGAGCAGGGCGCGAGCGATGTCTATGCCTATATCAGTCACGGCGTGCTGTCGGGCGGCGCGGTGGCACGCATCAACGCGTCGCGGCTAAAGGAACTGGTGATTACGGATTCCATCCAGCCCACGAAGGCCGTGCAGGAAGCCAAAAATATCCGCGTGCTGTCGATCGACACGCTGATCGGCGAAGCGATCGGACGCACCGCGTCGGAAGAATCCGTCTCCAGCCTGTTCGATTAGCGCTTGATTCCCAAAAGTGGGAACCGGCTTCGGGCGAGATCAGCGCCGCTGATAAGCGAGCGCTTCGCGCGTAAGGCGCCCCCCGAGTCAACTTGTCGCATTCATGCTTGTGGACGGGACGCCAGAACGCGTTGCGTGCGTCCCAAGAATCCTTGATCACACCCTACCAGTGTGGCTGTTCAGAAGTTTCCCATTTTCTGTGCATAGCCACACTAGTACCGTTAATGCGCCCCAGTTGTCCCTGTTCAATCCTAAGTTCGCAGGACTGTTTGCGGCAGGTTGGTTCGAAACTTCGGATTGGGGACATTCGGTGAAAATGACTTTGGCGGCTGGACTCCTGCGCCTTATATTCGAGTCGCTAAGTGATTCGCGGCTTCGCGGTCAATCGGCCCGCCTTAGTAATCCTGCGTCAAATTGCTGCCCTTCGGGGAAGGTGCCGTAAGCGTGCTCCTGCGCGTGCGGTTCCGCGCGCCTTATTACTCGGACTTGTGGAGACGGCATGACCCTGATCGACTATTCCCAACCGCAACGGATCAATCCGCTCGACGTGGTCGAGCGCGTAGCGGGCACGCATGATTGGGCGTTCGAGCGCGCCAGCGAAGACGAAATCAACATCATGGTTGCCGGTCGCTGGACCGATTACCAGGTCTCCTTTACCTGGATGACCGACATCGAAGCGCTGCATCTGGCCTGCGCCTTCGACCTGAAGGTGCCCGACCGCCGGCGCGCCGAGGTGCAGCAACTCATTTCGCTGGTGAACGAACAGCTCTGGGTCGGCCATTTCGATCTGTGGGTGCAGGACGGCATCGTGATGTACCGCCATGCCCTCGTGCTGAGCGGCGGCATCCCACCTTCCGGCCAGCAATGCGAGGCGCTGCTGGGAACCGCGCTCGATACCTCCGAGCGTTATTTTCCTGCCTTCCAATTCGTGGTCTGGGCGGGCAAGGGCGCGCGCGAGGCGCTTGACGCCGCCATGTTCGAGACCTCGGGCGAGGCGTGACCGCTGGCGCATGATCCCGAAAAGTGGGAACCGGTTTTCGGATCAGATCATGCGCTACTTTAGTTGAGCTGGCGCGCGAACCGCAGATAAGTGTACGCAATCTGCGCAAGCTTGATTGCTTTCCGCAAAACCGGTGCCCACTTTTACGGGTCGCGCGCTAACGCGGGCAGTGGCACAATGGCGGCATGAGCCGGTCGCCCGATCTCAAGGATATTTCCCAAAGCATCGTGCTGGTGGGCGCCGGCAAGATGGGCGCCGCCATGCTGCAAGGTTGGGTGTCGCGCGGCATCGACCCTTCCAAACTGATCGTGCTCGATCCGCAGCCGGCCGAAGACATCAAGCCGCTGAGTGCACGCGGCGTGCAATTCAATCCGGCGAACAGGCCCGCCGAGAGCGGCGCTATTGTCATCGCGGTAAAGCCGCAGATCGCCGACAGCGTGGTCCCGCCGCTTGCGCCGATGGCCGACGGCTCGACCATCGTCGTCTCGATCATGGCGGGCAAGACGCTGGCATTCTTCGAACGCGTCTTGCCGGGTAAAGCCATCGTGCGCGCCATGCCCAACTCGCCGGCCGCGATCGGGCGCGGCGTCACCGTGGCGGTGGGAAATGCACGCGTCAGCGGTGCGCAGCGTGACCTGGCGGATGGGCTGCTCGGAGCGACCGGCGCTGTGGAATGGATCAGTGATGAAAAGTTAATGGACGCGGTCACGGCGGTGTCCGGCTCCGGACCGGCTTATGTGTTTCTGCTGGCGGAAAGTCTTACCCGCGCCGGCATCGCCGCCGGATTGCCACCCGACCTCGCCGCCAAGCTGGCGCGCGAGACGGTAACTGGCGCGGGTGAGCTGCTGCATCGCTCGGCGCTCGATCCGGCCACCTTGCGGCAGAATGTGACCTCGCCCGGCGGCACCACGGCGGCGGCGCTGGAGATATTAATGGCAGCCGCCGACGGGCTTGATCCGTTACTGGCCAAAGCCATCGCCGCTGCAGCCAAGCGTTCACGGGAACTGGCCGGATAATTTGCTGTCATCCCCGCGAAGGCGGGGGACCCATAACGGCTGCCCGTACAAATTTGGAACATCGGGGTTACGGATTCCGGCCCTCGTTTCACTCGGCCGGGACGACAGAAAAAAGCACCCTAGAACTGTCGCCTTTGGCGGCCTAGATTCAAGCTCAGATATCGCGACACAGGAGTACCCGTCATGGCCCGCAAGCCGCCGCGTCGCAAAACATCCAAAGCCCGGCCCGCCCTGCCGCCGCCTGCCGGCGGCGACCGCGAGCGCATTGTCCGCGCCTTTATGCAGCTTCTGGCGGAAAAGCCGGTCGAGCGCATCGATCTCAGCGAAGTGGCCAAGCGCGCGAGCGTCTCATTGGCGCGCCTACGGGAAGAATTTGACACCACCCTTTCCATTCTCGCCGCGCACATGAAGAACATCGACCGTGCGGTGCTCGACGGCGGCGATGCCGATATGGCGAAGGAGCCGCCGCGCGACCGGCTGTTCGACGTGCTGATGCGGCGGCTGGAAGCGTTGGCGCCTTACAAGCCGTCCGTGCGCTCGCTGATGCGATCGTCAAGGTGCAATCCCGGGCTGGCGCTCGCGCTGAACGCGCTCGGCCTGCGCTCGATGCGCTGGATGCTCGTTGCTGCCGGCATCAGCACCTCCGGCGGCAAGGGCGCTTTCCGCGCGCAAGGCTCGGCGCTGATCTTTGCGCAGGTGCTGCGCGTCTGGGTCGATGACGACGATCCGGGCCTTGCGCGCAGCATGGCGGAACTCGACCGCGGGCTGGCGCGCGGTGCGAGCTGGTCGCGGCTGCTCGACGATCTTTGCGCCGTCATTCCGACCCTGCGACCGCGGCGCCGGCGCCGGTCGCGCCGTGACGAGGACGACCAAGCCGCGGCAGCCTGACTGCGCAAAAGGACGGGCGGCGAATTGATAACCGATGATGGCAATGCGCGGCCGTCATTCGGCGCCGCAGGGCGTCAAAACCACAGGCGCTCGGGCAAGGGGATCTGACGTGACTCATCATATCGCCTTTCTGGGCACCGGCATCATGGGCGCGCCAATGGCCGCCAATCTGATCAAGGCCGGGTTCACCGCCGCGGTCTGGAATCGCACGCGCTCCAAGACCGAACCGCTTGCGGCGCAAGGTGCCCGGGTCGCCAGCTCCCCGGCCGACTGCGTCAAGGACGCCGACTACATCCTCTCCATCCTCGACAGCGGGCCGGTCGTGCGTGAGGTGTTCTTTGACAGCAAAGCGGCGGATGCGATGAAGCGCGGCGCCGTCTTCGTCGACATGGCGTCGATCCCGCCGAAGATGGCGCAGGAGCACGCCGCGTGGCTTAAGGAGCGCGGGATCGGCCATCTCGACGCTCCGGTCTCGGGCGGCAGCTTCGGCGCCGCCGAAGGCTCGCTCGCGATCATGGCCGGAGGCGAGCGTGCCGATTTCGACCGCGCCGAACGCGACGGGGTATGGAAGCCGATGGGCCGCGCGAGCTACATCGGTCCCGCCGGCAGCGGCCAGATCGCCAAGCTCGCCAACCAGATCATGGTCGCCTGCAACATCGCCAGCGTGGCGCAAGGCCTTCTCTTCGCGCATGCCGGCGGCGCCGATCCCGCTCAGATCCCGCTGGCGCTGGCGGGTGGCCATGCCGACAGCCGGGTATTGCAGGAGCACGGCCGCCGCATGATCAACCGCGACTTCCGCCCAGGCGCGCCAATTCGCAATTTCGTCAAGGACCTCGACACGGTGCTGGCCACGGCTCAGCAGATCGGGCTGCCGCAACTGCCTGTGGTCAAGATGGTGCGTGATGTGTTCAGGGCGCTTTACGACCAGGGACACGAGCGCTGGGACCACAGCGCTTTCCTGCTCTATCTGGAGAAGCTGAACGCGCCGGCGCGGCTTGGCGACAAGGCCGACACGCCGCCCCAAGGCTGATGGCGGAGCGCTACACCGGGATCCGCACGGTCGCGCGCAAGCCGCCGAGCGGGCTGTTGCCGAGCGTGATGTCGCCGCCATGCGAGCGCGCGATGTCACGGGCGATGGCGAGCCCAAGGCCGGTGCCGCCTTCGTCCTGGTTGCGCGCGTGATCGAGCCGCAGGAATGGCTTGAACACTTCCTCGCGCATGCCGGGCGGGATGCCGGGACCGTCGTCGTCGACGGTCACGGTCAGCCAGCGATGATCGCGATGGCCGGTGATTGAAATCGACGAGGCATAACGCGCTGCATTCGACACGAGATTGGCAAGGCAGCGTTTGAAGGCGGCCGGGCGTACCGTGATGACCGGCTCGCCATGGAACCCGACGGTTGCCTTGTCGCCCTGCCGCTCGGCGTCGAGCTTCAGTTCCTCCAGGAACGCCGCCATGTCGGTGGGTGCGGACGGCTCGGCGGAATCGCCGCGGGCGAAGGCGAGGTATGCCTCAAGCATCAGCGCCATCTCGTCGATGTCCTTCTTCATCGCGTCGACTTCGGGGCTGTCGCCGAGCAAAGCCATCTCCAGCTTGAAGCGGGTCAGGATCGTGCGCAGATCGTGCGACACGCCCGCCAGCATGGTGGTGCGCTGCTCCATGGTACGCTCCACGCGCTGCTTCATTTCGACAAAGGCCTGCGCCGCGCGGCGCACCTCGCGCGCTCCGCGCGGGCGAAAATCCGGCACTTCCCGGCCCTTGCCGAAGCTTTCTGCGGCGTCGGCCAGCCGCAGGATCGGCTTGATCTGATTGCGCAGGAACAGGATGGCGACGGTCAGCAGCACGAACGAGGTGCCGACCATCCAGAACAGGAAAATTTCCGAATTTGATGCATAAGCCGCGTTGCGGCGCGCGAAGACGCGTAGCACGGTGTCGTCGATCTGGACGCGGATTTCTACCAAGGATGAGCGGCCGACGGTATCGATCCAGAACGGCTTGCCGATCTGCTTGCGCAGCTCTTCCGACAACGCCTGATCGAGCAGCGAGAAGAACGGCTTCGGCGCTGGCGGCGGCATCTCGGTGACGGGAAGAAAGTCGACCACGAGGTTCAGGTGCTCCTGCGCCACCCGGCGAATGCGCCGCTGCGCGTCCGCGGCAGGCAACAGCGGATAAAATTCGATCAGGGCTGAAATATCCTGCACCACGCTGGCCGAAAGCCGCTGGGTCACTGTGTTCCAGTGCCGCTCCATGAAGACGAAGGCGACGACGGACTGCAGCAGCACCATCGGCGTGACAATGATCAGCAGCGCGCGGGCATAGAGCCCCTTCGGCATGAAGCTGTTGATCCATTTCCAGATCTGCGCCCAGACGCCGCGCACGCGTTCGGCCGCCGAACGCAGACTGGCAAAGCCGATGTCGAGGCTGGTCATGGCGTGAGCACGAGCCTGTAGCCGATGCCGCGCACGGTCTGCACGATCAGCGGATTGGCGGGGTCGCGCTCGATCTTGCGCCGCAGGCGATTAACCTGAACGTCGACCGCCCGCTCATTCAGCGATCCGCCGTTGCCGGAAAGCGCCAGCCGCGGCACCGTTTCTCCCGGTGACGCCGAGAGAATGCGCAGCATATCGCGTTCCCGATCGGTCAGGCGGACGATCTCCTCGCCGCGCCGCAACTCGCCGCGGCTGATGTGGAAGACAAATTGCCCGAAGCGGACGGACTCGGCCGGCGGCGGCACGGCCGGCTTTGCGCGCTTGAGAATATTGGCGATGCGCAGCGACAGCTCGCGAGGTTCGAACGGCTTGGAAAGATAATCGTCCGCGCCGGTTTCCAGGCCTTCGATGCGGCTTTGCTTTTCGTCGCGCGCGGTCAGCATCAAGATGGGGACCGGGGAGTTCTCGCGAATAGCGCGCGCCAGCTGGAAGCCGGTTTCTCCCGGCATCATCACATCGAGGATGAGAAGATCGAAGCTCAATCCATCGAGCTTGAGCCGCGCATCCGCCGCCGTTCCCGCGGTGGTGACGCGATAACCTTCTGCCGACAGGAAGCGCGAGAGCAGAACACGGATGCGCCGGTCGTCGTCCACCACGAGCAGATGCGGCGCGTCGTCGGCAAGAGCGGAAGGGGTTGGGGAATTCATGGCGGCTCGCGGCTAAGGCGCGCTGCGATTGGCATGCCCGATTAGCCGCAGGACGTCGTCGCGGCCATCGGCTTCGAGCATGGCGACGAGAAACTGGCGGGCGGTCTCATGCGCTCCGGGTGGCAGGGTTTCGAGGGCACGCAGAATGCGCTTGGTCTGCAGACCCGCGAGCTTCAACGCCAGGGCTTCGCCTTCCGGCGTGGCGTAAAGCAGCCGTTGGCGGCGGTCGCTCTCCCCCTCTTTCTGCACGATATAGCCCTCGTCGATCAGCTGCTTGAGCACGCGCCCCAGCGATTGCTTGGTGATCTTGAGGATATCGAGCAGATGGGCCACCTTGATGGCCGGATTGCGGTTGACGAAGTGCAGCACGCGATGGTGCGCACGGCCGAAGCCAAGCTTTCCCAGCACTTCATCAGGATCAGCGACGAAATCCCGATAGGCGAAGAAAAGCAGTTCGATGAGATCCCAGACCGGCTCGCCGCCAGGGTCCGAAACCGCGGTTTGGTCGGCGAGAGGCCGCTGCCGCACAATGGGAGAATTTAGGTCAGGCATATTGACATATTTCGGTCTGATTGTTACTCAATACCGCCTGTGAACGAAAGGATCGTGCCGAAAGGGCCATTTGTCGGCCTGCCGTTGCACAGGCTGGAAAAGCGCGCTCTCATTGAGGAAGTGAAACATACCGGGTGTCGGCCCGCGAGGCAAAACCGGACCACGGGATTTCGGATTACCCAGGGAGAAGGAAACCATGGCTGCACCCGCTGCACCCTTTGACCAGCGCGAAGGCGTCATCTGGTACGACGGGAAGCTCGTGCCCTGGTCCGACGCCACGCTGCACGTGCTCTCGCACGGCCTGCATTATGCCAGCGCCGTATTCGAGGGCGAGCGCGCTTACCGCGGCGAGATTTTCAAGATTACCGAGCATTCCGAGCGGCTGCGCTATTCCGCGCAGATGCTCGACTTCGAGATCCCCTATTCCGCCGCCGAGATCGACGCCGCCAAGCGGCTGGTGCTGGAGAGCAATGGGCAGAAGGACGCTTATCTGCGTCCGATCGCCTGGCGCGGCTCGGAGATGATGGGTGTCTCGGCGCAGAACAACACCATCCATCTCGCCATCGCGAGCTGGGAATGGCCGAGTTATTTCGATCCGGCGCAGCGGCTCAAAGGCATCCGTCTCGACCTGGCGGAATACCGCCGCCCGGATCCGAAAACCGCGCCAGCCGGTTCCAAGGCCGCCGGGCTCTACATGATCTGCACCGTGTCCAAGCATAAGGCGGAGCGCAAAGGTTATGCTGATGCTTTGATGCTGGATTGGCAGGGCCGCGTCGCGGAATGCACCGGCGCCAACATCTTCTTTATCACCGACGGCAAGATCCACACCCCGACGCCGGACTGCTTCCTTGACGGCATTACGCGCCGCACCGTGATCGCGCTGGCGAAGAAGCGCGGCATCCAAGTGATCGAACGCCGCATCGCGCCGGAGGAAATGTCGAATTTCAGCGAATGCTTTATCACCGGCAGCGCCGCCGAGGTAACGCCGGTGGGCGAGATCGCGCAGTGGAAATTCACGCCGGGCGCCATCACGCAACAATTGATGGAAGACTATAGCGCCGAAGTGCAGCCCAAGGGCAAAGCCGCCGCGGCGTAAGCAGCCAAGCATCATTTATCCTCATGGTGAGCAGCGCGGCGCGTCAGCGGCGCGCGTCTCGAAGGATGAGGGTGACTATGTTGCTCTAGCTCTGTGCCGCCTGCGCCGGCTCCTGCGGCCGCAGCAAAGTGACGTATTTCACGCCGGTCGCGGCGACGAAGGATGCCATGTCGTCGTCGACAACCCTGCCGCGGCTGCGTGAGGCGTGACGCAGCATGAGCGCGCCGCGCCGGTTGAAGGCGATAAAGCCGGTGTGAAAGAAATCGAGCTCTGACCGGCGCGAGACGAAGCCGATGACGTCGCCCGCTTGCAACGTCTTCCGATTGGCCATGAGAGCCGGCGTGGCGACAGCGGAAATCGCATAGCGGCGCTTTCCTAACCCATCTCCATTCAACGTCTTCTCGACCGTTGCGACAGGCGCAATGCCGACAGGCCTGCAAATCTTGTTCTCGACGATGCGGCGGCTCCATTGCGCGAAGTCATGGTTGCGTTCCGCCCAGCGCACCTCACCTTGCGCATAGCGGATGCGCCGCAACAGCTCCGGGTATTGCGAATAGTCGTTGGCGTTTGCGCCCGCCAGCACGGCCTCACAATAAGTGACGCAGTCGAAAGCATCGTCGCGCAGGACGAACTGTTCCTTTTGGCGCGGCCCGCCAATGAGGGTATTGGCCTGGTAACGCGTGCCGAGCAGCGCGCGCGAAATAAATTCAATGCGGTCTGAAATATTGTTGTGCGCGCGCGCATGCTTGATCAGCCGGGGGATGACGGCTTCGCGGGCATCGCTGCGCACGCCGGCGGCGAGCAGCGGCGCGCCCGCCAGCAAGCGCAGAACCATCCGACGCGTGGGTGCGTTGCGCATGAGCTGGTCCGAAAACCGGTTCCCACTTTTCGGGCTCACAAGCATGATTTGGTTGCGTATGAGCTGATCCGAAAACCGGTTCCCACTTTTCGGGCTCATGCGCTATCCCCTGCCCGTTTTCGGCCGATCCCAGCGCTGCACAGCCGCATCGTCCTCCGCTTGCGCTTCCACCCAGGTCTTGCTCTGGGCGCCTTCCACCTGTTTCCAGAAGGGCGCGCGGGTCTTCAGATAATCCATCAGGAATTGCGCGGCGGCGAAGGCGTCCCCGCGGTGCGACGAGGCGGTGACCACCAGCACGATGTTCTCGCCCGGCGTGATCCGCCCATAACGATGGATCACCGTCACGCCGAGCAGCGCCCAGCGTCGCTGCGCTTCCTCGACATGGCGCGCAATTTCAGCCTCGGCCATCTCCGCGAAATGTTCGAGGTTGAGGGCGGCGATCGGATCGCCCGCTTCACTGCCGCGGCAGATGCCGCTGAAGGTGACGATGGCGCCGATATCGCTGCGCCCGCGCGTGAGCGCTGTTGCTTCCGCGGCTGCGTCAAAATCCTCGCGTTGCAGGCGAATGGTTGCCATCGATCTCTCGTTACCGGCGCCAGGGCCGGAACGATGACAATATCACCCGCCGGTCATCGGCGGAAAGAAGGCGATTTCCCGCGCTCCGGTGATGGCCGCTTCCGGGCGCACATGGCTGCGGTCGATGGCGGCGCGGATCACCTTCGGATTCTCGA
>JAXDOO010000350.1:0-3420 GCA_034668865.1 Alphaproteobacteria bacterium | reverse complement strand
CCGGAATGGAACGGAAGCTTCCGCCATCGGTTTTCTCAAGAACGCATGCAGGAGCGAGGATCAGGCAATGGACAAGGCGCCGGCTACGAATCCGACCAGCAGTCAAGACATCCACCGCGACACCGGTTTTCGCGAAGGCCCGCCCGCCAAGGAGCCGGGCGTCAAAGCGCCGGCAACCGTGCAGCCGCCCGGCAGCGGTGTCGGTCAAGGTGTTGCGAAGGACGCACCGGCAGGCGAGGAGATGAGCGGAGAAGCAAGTCCGGGCCTGACCATCAGCGGCGGGGGCGGCCACGCTTAGTCTGCGCTGGTGCTCTACATCCTGGCGCTCCGCACCACGAGGAAACAATCTGGCTTAGTTATTTCTTACGCAGTCCACGGCGGCGCTCTTCAGCGCGGCGGTCTTGCGCGTTCCGGGACCAATTCGAACAAAAGTAATGAACGGCCGGTGACGCCATATTGGTGGCCGAAGTCAAATCGAGCTTCGTCCAGATCCGGCTGGTTGGTATCCACCAGACAATCCCACCCTCGTCCGCCGACAACCTCCGGCAGTTTGAACAGTACGATGTCGTGGTAAGAATTAAGGATCAGCAGCAGCGTGACATCCGTGCCTCGGCGCCGAATGCCGGTCGGCTGCGCGCGGCCGTCGAGAATGACGCCAAGACAATGCGCCTTGCCATCCTGCCATTGCTCCGGCGTCATTTCCGCACTCGTCGGCGTGATCCAGGTGGCATCCTTGACCTGCAACTGTTCGTTAAAGGCGCCGGTTAAAAAGCGTCCGCGCCGCAGCATCGGCTTGGCCCGGCGGAGCGCGATGACTTTTTTCGTGAACTCCGTCAGCGCGCGTGCTTCCTCGCCGCGGGCATCCCAGTCGATCCAGCTGATGTAATTGTCCTGGCAATAGGCGTTGTTGTTGCCTTTCTGCGTGCGGGCGAATTCGTCACCCGCGAGCAGCATCGGAGTGCCCTGCGAGAACATCAGCGTGGCGATGAAATTGCGCATCTGGCGGAAGCGCAACGCCCTGATTTCGGGATCGTCGGTCGGCCCTTCCACGCCATGATTCCACGACAAATTATGCGAATGGCCGTCGCGATTGCCTTCACGGTTCGCTCTGTTGTGCTTGTCGTTATAGGAGACGAGATCGTTGAGCGTGAACCCGTCATGGGCAGTGACGAAATTTACCGACGCAAAGGGTTTCCGCCCACGCTTGTTGAACAGATCGGCAGACGCCGTAATACGTGCGGCGAGTTCCGGGAGAATGCCTTCGTCGCCCTTCCAATAGGCCCGTACGGTATCGCGATATTTGTCGTTCCATTCCGCCCAGCCCGGCGGAAAATGCCCGACCTGATAACCACCCGGGCCGCAATCCCAAGGCTCGGCGATCAACTTGACTTGGTTGAGCACCGGATCCTGCCGGCAGGTATCAAGGAAACCTCCGCCTTCGTCGAAGCCATGCGGCTCACGTCCCAAAATGGTTGCGAGGTCAAAGCGGAAGCCGTCGATATGCACGTCTTGCGCCCAGTAGCGCAGAGAGTCCGTGACCATCTGCAGCACGCGCTGATTGGAGAGATTTACGGTATTTCCGGTCCCGGTGTCGTTGATGTAATAGCGGCGATCGGGCGCCAGTCGGTAATACGAAGCATTATCGATGCCCTTGAATGAAAGCGTGGGCCCGAGTTCGTTGCCTTCCGCCGTATGATTGTACACGACGTCGAGAATGACTTCGATGCCGGCGTCGTGGAAATGCGCCACCATCTCTTTTATTTCATTGATGAACGGAGTCGCCAGATAGCGCGGCTTGGGCGCAAAGAAACCGATTGTGTTATAACCCCAATAATTGACCAGTTTCTTTTCGGTCAAGTAACTATCATCGACGTAAGCGTGAATCGGCAGCAGTTCAACGGCCGTCACGCCGAGACTCTTGATGTAAGCGATAACCTCGGGATGCATCATCCCGGAGAAAGTTCCGCGCGCTTTCTTCGGTACCGCGGTATTTAGCTTGGTGAATCCCTTCAGATGCGCCTCATAGACGACGGAGTTCTCCCATGGCACGCGCGGCCGCCGGTCCTGGCCCCATGTAAAGGCAGGATCGATGACCCGGCATTTCGGCATGAATCGCGCACTGTCGCGCTCGTCGAAAGAAAGATCGGCCTCGCGTGCGCCGAGCGTGTAGCCGAACACGGATGCGTCCCATTGCACCCGGCCGACCAGTTGTTTGGCGTAGGGATCGAGTAACAGCTTGTTGGGGTTGAAACGATGGCCCGCCGTCGGCTCAAACGGGCCATGCACACGGTAGCCATAGACCTGGCCGGGCCGCGCATCGGGCAGATAGCCATGCCAGACTTCGTCGGTGTATTCCGGCAGCTCAATCCGTTCGATTTCCTTCTTTCCGTCGATGTCGAAAAGGCAAAGCTCCACGTTGGTGGCGTTGGCTGAAAACAGCGCGAAGTTAACCCCGGTGCCGTCCCAAGTAGCGCCCAGAGGAAACGGCAGCCCCTCGCTCAAGCGTGCGCGCTGTATCACCTCCGGCGCCTCGACGCCGGGGATCGGTCTCTCCGCTAATTCGATATTCATGTGAAGCTCCGGGCGCGAGCCAGCCCGGCGGGCTCTCGTGACCCCCGATAGAACGCGCGATGAAGAAGAAGGTTCGCGCCGGTGCCGGCGACTCGCGAATCGGAGCTACATCCGGAACACGCCGAAGCGGGTCTCAGGAATCGGCGCGTTCAGCGCGGCCGCGAAGCAGAGCGCGAGTACGCGCCGCGTCTCCTGCGGCGCAATAATGCCGTCGTCCCATAGCCGCGCGGTGGCGTAATAGGGATTGCCTTCGGTTTCGTATTGCGCACGGATCGGTTGCTTGAAGGCCTCCTCGTCCTGCTCGCTCCAGCTCCCCTGCCCGGCTTCGATGTTCTCGCGCCGGACAGTGGCAAGCACTGACGCGGCCTGCTCGCCGCCCATCACCGAAATGCGGGCATTCGGCCAGGTGAACAGGAAGCGCGGGCCATAGGCGCGCCCGCACATGCCGTAGTTGCCGGCGCCGAAGGAGCCGCCAATGATGAGCGTGATCTTCGGCACGCGCGCACAGGCGACCGCGGTGACCATCTTGGCGCCATCCTTGGCGATGCCGCGCGCCTCGTATTCCCGCCCGACCATGAAGCCGGAAATGTTTTGCAGAAACAGCAACGGAATGCGGCGTTGACAGCATAGCTCGATGAAATGCGCGGCTTTCAGGGCACTTTCCGAAAACAGGATTCCGTTGTTGCCAAGTATCCCGATCGGGATGCCGGCGAGATGGCCGAAGCCGGCGACCAAAGTCGTGCCGTAGAGCTGCTTGAACTCATCGAATTCGGAACCATCCACCAAGCGCGCAATCACTTCGCGCACGTCGTATTGTTTCTTTAAATCGGAAGGGACAATCCCGTCGAG
>JAXDOO010000349.1:0-12261 GCA_034668865.1 Alphaproteobacteria bacterium | reverse complement strand
CTCGTAAATCCCGAACGGCACATTCGGCGGCATTGGGACGTCCGCCCGGAACAGGTTCGGCGTGAGGAAGGTCACGGCTTTCTCGCGTCCGACATAGAGCCCGTGCTCCTTCTTGAGCCGCACGAAGGCTTGCCGGAACGGATCCTCTTTCACCACGTCGGCGATATCGGGACCCATGCGTTGCGGCAGTTGGAAATTGTTGAATCCGACCTGCAACCGGCGCAGCGTGTCGGCGTCGGCGATGGCTTCCGTCGGCTTATTGGAAAGCACGGCGAGATAGCTTGGCACGTTTACGAAGTTGCGCGCGTCGACATTGACCCAGATACCGAACACGCGACCTTTGCGGCGCGTGCGCTCGTTGTCGCGCGGTCCGCTCACCGTCACCACCACGTCATAACCGCCGCGCGGCGCCACCGTCGCTCGATCGCGTTCCACGCTGCCAAATAGCACGAGGTCGACGCCTGTATAGCTCGAGGTCACCATCACGCGATGGTTGGAAAGGGAGATGATCAGCCGCTGGGCCATGGCGGGCGCTACTGTGAAGGCCAGCAGCCCGGCAAGCCAAGCAGCGGTGAAGCATCGTCTGCTCATGGCGTGCCCTCCGCCATGCGCAACGAGTAAAGCTCCTGCGGGTTGATCGTCAATTGATAGGCGAAGCGCAGGCCCACCAGCAACACCAGGAGGCCGAGCAACAGCCGTAGCCATTCGCCCGCCATCTTATGACCGGCGCGCGCGCCGAATTGCGCCCCGATCACGCCGCCCACCATCAGGATCAGCGCCAGCACCGCGTCCACCTGATGGTTGGTTACCGCGTGCATCACGGTGGCGGACGCCATTGTGACCAGCGTCAGCACCATGGAAGTGCCGATCACCGTCGCGGTGGGTACGCGCAGGAAATAGATCAGCATCGGCACCAGCAGGAAGCCCCCGCCGATACCCATGATGGCGCCGATGAATCCGATGATGAATCCAATTACCCAGATCGGGATTGCTGAGACGTAAATCCGCGAGCGCTTGAAACGGAACTTGATCGGCAGCCCGTGAAACCAGAGATGGCTTCCTGCGCGGCGCAATACTACCGGCCTGCCTGAGCGGGCACGCAGGATCGCCCGAATGCTCTCCGACGCCATCAGGCTGCCGACGACGCTGAGCAGCGTCAGGTATGACAGTCCGATCATCAGGTCGAGCTGGTCGAGCGCGCGCATGACGGTGAACAGCCACACGCCTGTTGCGGTGCCAAGAATGCCGCCGCCCAGCAGCATCAATGCAAGCGGCGGATCGACTGCGTTACGCCGCCAATAGGAGATCGCGCCCGAACAGGATGATGCAGCAATGTGGCTCGCCACGCTTTCCACGGCCACGCCAGGGTTGACGCCGACAAAGATCAACAGCGGCGTCATCAGAAAGCCGCCGCCGATGCCGAACATGCCGGAGATGAAGCCGACCGCCAGCCCCATCCCGAGAATGAGGAAGACGTTGACCGGAAGGTCGGCGATCGGAAGATAGATCTGCACAGACGAAAATCCGCCGGTTCAGGGCCGATGTCCCGTGTTCTTGCGGGAGGCGGGGTCGGCGCGGGACTCGCCTAGCTTGTACGACAAGTCGTAAGGGACCGTAACCTGCCAGCGTGAAAGTTGTGCCGCGCCCAAAGAACGCAGCGCGAGGCTCATCGGCTGCCGGTGGTGGCGGACGTATTGCGCTTCGGCTTGGCCGGAGCGGGCTCCATCGAAGTGGAAGAGGCTGCATCCCAGCCGCCGACCGGCAGCGTTAGCATGGTGGCGGCTTCGGGCTGCGGCTGCGGGACAAAGGACTGGACCGCTAGGTTCGCCGTCGCGAGCGATTGCGGGTCGAGCCGCTTGCCGACCTCGTCGCGTTTTTTGGCCGCTTCATTGTCGCCCTGGGCGGCCGCAAGCGCAAACCATTTGTAAGATTCGACGAGGTTCTGATCGACGCCGATGCCGCGCGCATAGAGGATAGCCAGATTATATTGGCTGTCGGAGACACCGTGGTCGGCCGCCAGGCGGAACCATTGCGCCGCCGTACGATAGTCCGGCTTCACCGCGGCGCCTTCGGCATAGAGTACCGCCAGGTTATGCATGGCCCCGGCGTTGCCTTGCTCGGCAGCGGCCTTGTAGAGCCGGCGGGCGGTTTCGATGTCCTTCTTCCCGCCGATGCCCTTTTCGTAAAGGCCCGCCAGCCGGAACTGCGCCATGGCCAATCCCTGCTTGGCCGCGAGCTCAAGCCAGCGTACGGCCTCAGATGCATTGGCGGTGACGCCACGACCTTCCGCATAGCGTAGGCCTACTTCGTATTCCGCCGATGCATCGCCAGCCGCGGCTGCCGCCCGCAAAGCTGGGCCGCCGATCGCCGGCGGCAGCTTGTCGGCACTCGGTGCGGGCGGTGTCGAGGGAAGCATGGATGGGTTCAGCCAAGTCGGCAGTGTGTACGACGCCGCTGGCGCGGAGTTTTGCAATGAGCCCGTCGCTTCGGGCGAGGAATCAACGTCCGAGCTCGGCGCAGTTGGCGGCTCGGCTGTTACCGGCTGTGGCTCGCCCGTAAGCGCTTTAGTCTCCGCCCCGCTCGGCTCCAATATGCCGGCGATCTCCGTCGTCGAGAACGTGTCAACGGAGTCGATCAAGTTCGTGGCGATGCGCAGGCCGCCGCCCGCGATCAGAATCACGCTGGCGCCAACAAAGAGCGAACGCACGCGTTGGGAAAGGCTCTTGCCGGCTTTGTCTTCAGACCCCTGCTGCGAGGCGGCGGCGCGCAAGTCGGCTGTCGTCGGATCGGCCGCGGCGGCCTTGGCAGCGCGGCGGGCGGCGGCAATGAAATTCGATGTACTGCCAGAATCGGCGACGGCCGACCCGGCGGGGCCAAGTGCCGCTTCGGAGGCGGCGATCCGGTCCGCCGGCGAGGCGGTGAGGCCCCCCTGCGGGCTGAAACCCGGCTCGATGGGATGATCCGGCGGCAAATTGGGATCGATCGGCGCCCGCACCGCTTGGGGATTCGCCCGTGCCATCGCGGCCGTGGCTTGCGCATGGGCAACCGCCCGGCTCGGGGGAGGGGAAACCTCAGCGGGAGGTCGAGGCGCGAAAACCGCCGGCAGGCCGGCAGCCGGCTGCATTTCCACTTGCGCGGCCGCCGGTACCGGGCCGGGCTGCGCCTCAGGTCCCGGCTGCGGCTGAGACCGCGTCCCGCGCATATCGCTTTCCAGCGTGGCCAGCCGGTCCACTACATGGCCGAGCGTGCCGTGCACAGCGTCAAGCGAGCTCTGCGTGCGCGCCAGATCGCGTTGCAGGCCATCCACCTGCGGCGCTACTGCTGCCGCACCTGCGCTGCGCTGGTTTTCAATATGCATCAGGAGGTCGGCGAGGCCGCGTTCGACCGCTTCAAGCTGGCTGATGCGTGCGCCGGAGGCGTCAAACTTCTCCACCAGGCCGGCGATGCGGTTCTCGAGATTACCGAAGGCCACGTCATCGGCGCGCGAATCCTGCAGGCGCTCGATCTTGTCGGTCAGACCCTGGATCAGCGCTTCGAGCTGCGGCGGCACGCTGCCGCCGTTCTGAACGCGCGATTCGAGAGCATCGGCAATGTGCGCGACACGCTGATCAAGGATTTCCAGGGCATTGCTGTGGTCCGCACCACCGGCACCGGCAGCGGCCCCCTGCTCAATCTTCTGGGCCAGCGCATGCACCTCAGCGGTCAGCTGACGCAGCGCCTCGTTGGCAATGCCGCGCATCGCCGAAACGTTGGTTTCAAGTTGCTGGAAAGCGCTCGGGTCGGGCGCTGAACTACCGAGCATATCGATCTTCTGCGTCAGGCTGTGGACCGCTTCGCGGAAGCCGTCCAGAGTCTCCGCCGGCCGGAGCGTATGCAGCGTTTCGAGGACTTGCGCCAATCCGCGCTCAATGGAGGCGAGCGTGTTGGTGTCCACGCCGGCATGGCGGCTGTTGTCGAGGCGGGACGCGAGCGCGCGGACTTCGCCTTCCAGCGTTTCGATAGCGCGCTTCGGCATGGCATCCAGCAGCGTGTTGGCGACCTCGCGCAGAGCCTGCTGCAGGTCGGCAATGCCCTGCTCGAGTTGCGGCTGCTGCCGCAGCGCCTCGATCTGACTGGTGATGTGACGCAGCTGCTGTTCCAGCCCGGAGAGGTCCTGTACCGGCAATGGGGCGGGTTGTGCGGCCACCTCGGGCTGCATGGGCGCAGCAGGCTGGGTGTCCGCGCTTTGCGCTCCGAAAATTGGGGCATCCGGCTCGGCGTCGAGCGCCTGCATCCGCGCGGTGATTTCCGCCATAGCCTGATCGACATCCGGCGTCCAGCCATCGGCGGGTGCGGCAGCAAGCGGCTCGGTAATGTCGGCCGGCGCGGGCGACGCATAAGCCGGCGCGCCATCCCCCGGCTCTGCCGGGATCGCACGGCTGGCATTGACCAGTTCGTCCATTCGCCGTTCGAGGCGAGCGATGGCCTCCGCCAGCTGGCGGTCGCGGTTGGACAGCGGGGTATATGCCTCCGGCCCTCGCGCGGCTGGGGGATAGGGAGAGCGCGGTGCGGGCGGTTGATGCAACCGCTCGAGCTGGCGAGTCAATTCGTTGAGGCGTTCATGCACGGCGAAAAGCTGGTCGCCATCGTGCTCGTTGTAGCCGCGGGGGGACCCCCGGCCTTCCTCATCGGCGGAGTCGTGAATTACCGTGTTGAGCCATTCGCCCACCGACATGCCGGCGCGGTGTGCGGCTTCCCGCGCCGCCTCGTGCGGATTGGGACGAATGCTTTTCACTTTCCACGGAATGCCCAGTTTCATGCCCACCCCACGTTGCCCAAGGAGGAGCGGGGAGCCCGATGGCCCAGCTGAACCAGTGCGCTTAGGCGAAACGAACGAGCGGCGCGGTCCTTTTCCTCAGACCGGAGTCTTCCGTTTTTATGGTAAACAACCGGTTAATAATCGGTCGTTGGCGGCCGGATTGTTAAGGGATGCCGACATTTCGCGGGGGTCGGTGAACCGCGCCGACATCACGATCTCCTGGCGCAAGCGCAAGGGCAGTACCGGCGTAGCCGCGAGCTGGCGAAGCGCTGGATGCGGCCGATTCTGCAAGCAGAGATCTTCGGGGTTGCACCGGGCGGCGGCGCGGAACATAAGCAGGCGCAGTACTTAGTAGCAAAGGGTGGGCTCGGCGCCCTCGGGCCCTAACGCTAACATAATCTGAATATGTGATCCTGATACCGTTCACCGGCGGGCCTTTTTCACGCCTGCAATGATGCGTTGCTGCAAATTGCCGAAGCGCGGAGACGACCATGCCGACCTACAAGGCCCCCGTGGACGACGTCCTCTTTCTCTTGACCGATGTCTTCCACATCGAACGTCACAACAATCTTCCGGGCTTTGCCGACGCGTCTTCCGATGTGGTGGCGGCGGTGTTGAGCGAAGCCGCCAAGCTTTGCGAAGAAGTGTTGCTGCCGCTCAACCGCATTGGCGACATCGAAGGCTGCAAGCGCCATGATGATGGCAGCGTGACCACGCCCAGGGGATTTAAGGAAGCTTACAAGCAGGTGGTCGACGGCGGCTGGGTCGGCATCTCGGCGCCGGTGGAGTATGGCGGGCAGGGATTGCCCTCAACGTTGACGCTGATCATCAACGAATTTATGTGCGCGGCAAACATGGCCTTTGCCATGTATCCCGGCCTCACGCAGGGCGCGATTGCCTCGCTGCTCGCGCACGCCCCTGCAGAGCAAAAAGACAAATATCTGCCGAAGATGGTCGCGGGCACCTGGACCGGCACAATGAATCTCACTGAGCCGCATTGCGGCACTGATCTCGGGATGTTGCGGACCCGGGCGGTGAAACAGGCGGACGGCAGCTACAAGATCACCGGCACCAAGATTTTCATCTCCGCCGGTGAGCATGATCTCGCGGAGAATGTGGTGCACCTGGTGCTCGCGCGCATCGAGGGCGCGCCCGGCGGCACCAAGGGCATCTCGCTGTTTGTCTGCCCGAAATTCCTGGTGAATGACGACGGCTCGCTCGGCGCGCGCAACGCCCTCTCCTGCGGCTCGATCGAGCACAAGATGGGAATTCACGGCAATTCCACGTGCGTCATGAACTACGACGGCGCCAGCGCCTGGCTGATCGGCGAGGAAAACCGCGGGCTGCCGGCGATGTTCGTCATGATGAACGAGGCGCGGCTCGGGGTCGGCTTGCAGGGCCTCGCCCTGTCGGAAGTCGCCTATCAGAATGCGGCCGCTTACACCAAAGAGCGCCTGCAAGGCCGCTCTCTCACCGGTCCCAAATTTCCCGACAAGCCGGCGGATCCGATTATCGTGCATCCGGACGTGCGCCGTACGCTGCTAACCATCCGCGCCTTCAACGAGGCGGCACGCGCGCTGGTGATCTGGACTGGGTTGAAGGCCGACATCGCGCATCGTTCCGCCGATGAAAAAGAACGCCAGTCGGCCGAGGATCACATGGGCCTGCTCACCCCGGTGATCAAAGGCGTGCTGACCGACACCGGCTTTGCCAATACGGTGCTGGCGCAGCAGATGTTCGGTGGCCACGGCTATATCGCCGAGCATGGCATGGAGCAGTTCGTGCGCGATGCCCGCATCGCGATGCTCTACGAAGGCGCCAATGGAATCCAGGCGCTTGATCTCGTCGGGCGCAAACTGGGCAAGGATGGCGGCCGCGCGATGATGGCCTTCTTTAGCGAGGTACAGGGTTATCTGAAGGAGCGCACCAATGACGACGCGTTAAATCCCTATCTGAAGCCGCTCGGCCAGGCGCTCGCGCATCTGCAGCAGGCGACCATGTGGTTGATGCAGAATGCCGTAGCCAAGCCGGAGAATGGCGGGGCAGGCGCCACCGATTACATGCATCTCTTCGGCCTGGTAACGCTCGGTTACATGTGGTGCCGCATGGTCGAGGCGGCGCGCGGCAAGCTGGCCGCGGGCGCCAATGGCGCGGAGCCGGCCATGAATGCCAAACTGGTGGCAGGGCGGTTCTTCATGGAACGCATGCTGCCGGAAACCGCCTCGCATCTGGCGCGCATCCAGGCGGGCGCCGGCAGCATCATGGAATTGCCAGCCGAGTCATTCTAAGTCTGTCAGTGCAGGATGACCGGGCGCGAGGCGTGGGCCGGGGCTATCTTGGTGCAGTCGATTCGCTACGCCGCAGCTGCAGTAGTTTGCAATACGCAGGAGAAATCGTAATGGCCGACGCCTTTATCTATGACCACGTGCGCACGCCGCGCGGGCGGGGCAAGGCGGATGGTTCCCTGCATGAGGTTACGGCGCTCAATCTTGCGGCACAGACGCTCGAAGCGCTGCGCAATCGCAGCGCGCTCGATCCCGCGTTGGTCGATGACGTGATCCTTGGCTGCGTCGATCCGGTGGGCGAGGCGGGTGGCGACATCGCGCGCGCGGCCGCCATCGTGGCAGGGTATGGCAACGGCGTCCCGGGCGTGCAGATCAACCGCTTTTGCGCCTCCGGGCTGGATGCAGTGAATTTTGCTGCCGCGCAGGTGATGTCCGGCCAGCACGATATGGCGATCGGCGGCGGCGTTGAATCCATGAGCCGCGTCGGCATTGGCGCATCCGGCGGCGCCTGGCCGGTGGACCCCTCTATCGCGCTGAAGTCCTACTTCATGCCGCAGGGCATTTCCGCCGATCTTATCGCCACGCGTTATGGTTTCTCCCGCGACGATGTCGACGCCTACGCGGTCGAGAGCCAGAAGCGCACCGCCGCGGCCTGGGACGATGGCCGCTTCAAGCGTTCGGTCATGCCGGTAAAAGACGTCAACGGCCTCACCATCCTGGCGCGCGACGAGCATATGCGGCCGACCACGACGATGCAGTCACTGGCGGCCTTGCAGCCTTCCTTCGTGCAGATGGGCGAGATGGGGGGCTTCGACGCGGTCGCGATTCAGGCGCATCCGGAGGTCGAGGTGGTCAATCACGTGCATCACGCCGGCAATTCGTCCGGCATCGTCGATGGCGCGGCTGCCGTGCTGGTCGGCAGCAAGGAAGCCGGCGAGACGGCTGGGCTAAAGCCGCGCGCGCGTATCAAGGCCTTTGCCAATATCGGGTCGGAGCCGGCGATGATGCTTACCGGGCCAATCGACGTGACCCGCAAGGTGCTCAAGCGCGCGGGAATGCAGCTCGGCGACATCGACCTGATCGAAGTCAACGAAGCCTTTGCAGCCGTGGTGTTGCGTTTCATGCAGGCATTCGGGATCGACAGCAGCAAGGTCAATGTCAACGGCGGCGCTATTGCCATGGGCCATCCGCTCGGCGCCACCGGCGCAATGATTCTCGGTACCGCTCTTGACGAGCTGGAGCGGCGCAGCCTCAGCACCGCACTGGTTACGCTTTGCATCGGCGCCGGCATGGGCACCGCCACCATCATCGAGCGGGTGTGACCAATTCCCCAACGGAGCCAACGATGACTTTCACCAATTTCAAACTCGACATCGACGCGGACGGCATCGCGCTGGTGACGTGGGACATGCCCGGCCGCTCGATGAACGTGCTCGACGAAAAGGCAATCGAAGAGCTCGCCACCATTGTCGAGCAGACGACGGCGGATGCGACGGTCAAGGGCGTGGTCATCACCTCGGCGAAGGAAGCGTTCTGTGCAGGCGCCGACATCACCATGCTGGATGCAATCGCCCGTACCTTCGCCGACACGGCGCGCACGCAAGGCGAAGAAGCCGCGGTCGCGCAGTTGTTCGCCGAAAGCCGCAAGCTCTCGCAGCTCTTCCGTCGGTTGGAGACAAACGGCAAGCCTTGGGTTGCGGCGATCAACGGCACCGCACTCGGCGGCGGACTTGAGCTCTGCCTTTCCTGTCATCATCGCGTGGCGTCGGACAACGCCAAGACGCGGGTAGGCCTGCCCGAAATCAAGATCGGTATCTTCCCGGGCGCGGGCGGAACGCAACGCGTGCCACGCATGATGCCGCCGGCGGATGCGCTGCAGATGCTGCTCAAAGGCGAGCAATTGAAGGTTGACCGCGCCAAGGCGATGAAACTGATCGACGCGGTGGTGCCGCCGGCGGACCTGATCAAAACCGCGAAGGACTGGATTAAGGGCGGCGGCAAGGGCGTCGCGCCCTGGGATGTGCAGGGCTTCAAGCTGCCCGGCGGTCTGGTCTATTCCAAGGCGGGGATGATGACCTTTCCGGCGGCTAATGCCATTTACCGGCGCGAGACTTACGACAATTATCCCGGTGCCCGCGCCATTCTGCAGGTGGTCTACGAAGGCCTGCAACTGCCGATGGATCTGGCCCTGCGGGTGGAGTCGCGCTGGTTTGCGAAAGTGCTGCGCACGCCGGAAGCGGCTGCGATGCTCCGCTCGCTCTTTGTCTCCATGCAGGAGCTGAACAAGGGCGCGCGTCGACCGGCGAATTTCCCCCCATCCAAGCTCGGCACCGTCGGCATTATCGGCGCCGGCTTTATGGGCGCGGGCATCGCCTATGTCAGCGCAATGGCGGGCCTGCAAGTCATCCTTATCGACCGTGATCAGGAATCGGCCGACAAGGGCAAGGCGCATATCCACAAGATGATCACCGACCAGATCAACAAGGGTCGCGCCAAGGTGGCGGAGCGCGACGCGCTCATGGCGCGCATCACCGCCGCGGCGGATTACGCCGCGCTCGCGCCCTGCGATCTGGTGATCGAGGCGGTGTTCGAGGATCGTAAGGTGAAGGCCGAAGCCATCGCCGCGGCGCAGGCGGTGTTAAGCGACAAGGCTTTCTTCGCTTCCAACACCTCGACCTTGCCGATTACCTCGCTGGCCGGGGAGTTCAAAGATCCGGCGCGCTTCATCGGCATCCATTTCTTCTCGCCGGTGGAACGGATGATGCTGGTTGAAGTGATTATGGGCAAGAATACCGGCGAGCAGGCGCTGGCCACTGCGCTCGATTATGTCCGCCTCATCCGCAAGACCCCGATCGTGGTCAACGATTCCCGCGGCTTCTACGCCAATCGTTGCGTGCTCAACTATGTGCGCGAGGGCCACCTGATGCTGGTCGAAGGCGTGCCCGCGGCGATGATCGAGAATGTCGGACGCATGGCCGGCATGCCGGTGGGGCCGCTGTCGCTCAACGACGAGGTGGCGCTTGATCTCGGCTGGAAGATTCTCAAAGCCACCGAAGCAGACCTCGGAGCGGACGCGGTGGATGCCAGGCAGAAGGCGTTGCTGGCCGAGCTGGTAGAGAAACAGGGCCGCTATGGGCGCAAGAACGGCAAAGGATTTTACGATTATCCGGCCACCGGGCCAAAGCGGTTGTGGCCGGGGCTCAAGGAGCTACAGCCTACGAAGCTCGACCCTGACAGCATCGACATTCGCGAGTTGAAGCACCGCTTCCTCGCGGTGCAGGCGTTGGAGGCGGCGCGCTGCATTGAGGAGGGCGTGATCACGGACGTGCGCGAAGCCGATGTCGGCTCGATCCTCGGGTGGGGTTTTGCGCCTTTCACCGGCGGGACGATCTCCTACATCGACATGATGGGCGCCAAGCGCTTCGTTGAGCTCTGTCAGGGGCTGGAAACAAAGCACGGCGCGCGTTTCGCTCCACCCAAGCTGCTGCTCGATATGGCGGCGAAGGACGAGACCTTCTATCGCCGCTTCGCGCCGCCGCGGAAGCAGGCGGCCTGAGATGGAGCTTCCCAATCTAAAGATCGGGCTGACAGGCTCGGCCGAGATCACTGTGCAGGACGCCGACACCGCGCCGCGCATCGGCAGCGGCCGCGTCTCCGTGCTCGCCACGCCGGTAATGATCAACCTCATGGAAGCCGCCGCGCTCAATGCGGTCGAACGCTTGTTGCCGCACGGCCATCAGAGCCTCGGCACGCGGCTGGAGGTAGGGCATTACGCCGCGACACCGGTGGGCATGCGCCTGCGCGCCACCGCTGAGCTGACCAAGGTGGAAGGCCGCAATCTGGAATTCCGCGTTGAGGCCTTTGACGAAAAGGAGCGCGTCGGCGACGGCAGGCATAATCGCGTGGTGGTCAATGTCGCGCGCTTCGACGAGCGGGTACAGCGCAAGCTCACGGGCGACGGTCTGAAAAAATAGTCGCATGCCATCACAGGAGGAAGTCAAGCGCTCCTTCCTGCGCTGGCGGGAAATCCCCGGCGGGGTCTGGGCGCTCGGCATCGTTTCGCTGCTGATGGACATCTCCTCCGAGATGATCCATGCGCTGCTGCCGCTCTACCTCGTCACTGTGCTCGGCAGCTCGATGCTCACGGTAGGGGTAATCGAAGGCGTGGCGGAAGCAACCGCTTCCATCGTCAAAATCTTTTCAGGCGCGCTGAGCGATAAGCTCGGCAAGCGCAAGCTGCTCGCCGCCGTTGGCTATGGTCTCGCCGCCTTGACCAAGCCGATCTTCCCGCTGGCGTCGGGTATCGGTTGGCTGATGGCAGCTCACTTCATCGACCGCGTCGGCAAGGGGATCCGCGGGGCGCCACGCGATGCGCTGATCGCGGACATGGCCCCGCCTGAGCTGCGGGGCGCGAGCTTCGGCCTGCGGCAGTCGCTCGACACCGTCGGTGCGTTTCTTGGGCCGCTGCTGGCAATCGGGCTGATGATTCTTGTGGCCAACAATTTCACCGTCGTGTTCTGGATCGCGGTGATTCCTGCCTTCCTCTCCTTTGCGGTTATCGTTCTTGCTGTGCGCGAATCGGATCGACCGCCGGGCGCGAAGGCGGTGAAATCGCCGCTCAGCCCGGTGGAGATGCGGCGCCTCGGCACCGGCTATTGGTTCGTCGTTGTCGTCGCCACGATTTTTACGCTGGCGCGTTTTAGCGAGGCTTTTTTGCTGCTGCGCGCCCAATCCGTCGGACTTTCGCTCGCGCTGGTACCGGCCGTATTGGTGGTGATGAATGTCGCCTATGCCTTTTCCGCCTGGCCGGCTGGCGCCTTGTCGGACCGCATCGGGCGCTTCGGCGTGCTGTCGGTGGGGTTCGCGCTCTTGCTGGTCGCCGATCTATTGCTCGCCTTGGGCGGGAACATGGGCATCGTCGCCTTGGGGGCTGTGCTGTGGGGATTGCACATGGGACTGACGCAGGGCCTGCTGTCCGCGCTGGTCGCCGATACCGCGCCGCCAGAATTACGCGGCACCGCTTTCGGAATGTTCAACCTCGTCACCGGACTTGCCATGCTGGTGGCGAGCGTCATCGCAGGCAGCCTGTGGGACCTGGTTGGCCCAGCCGCCACTTTTCTCGCTGGCGCGCTGTTCACCGCGGCGGCGCTGGCCGCGCTGCCTTTGTTGCGCCGGCGG
>JAXDOO010000348.1:0-4195 GCA_034668865.1 Alphaproteobacteria bacterium | reverse complement strand
CGGATTGGCGAGCGGGCCGCTGAGGGAAATGGACACCACCGGCCGGTCGTCCGACGAATCCTTGCTTGCAGCTAGGGCGAGCCGCGCGCTCATATTCTGTTCCAGCAGATCGAGGCTGCCGGTCACGGTCAGGTCCGCGCCTTCCGCACGCGTCACCAGATTGGTCAGGCGGATTTGCCCGTGCGCGATGGTGATCACGCCTTCCGCCGACGGTACCGCCAGCGCGCCGCTTTCCAACGCGCCGGCGGCGATCTCGCTGATCTTCTTCATGTCAAGCGCTACGCCCTGATCAACCGCACGCGTGGCGGTCTCGAATACCTTGGCGTTCAGTGACGCGAATTGCGCTCGCGAGAGCGACACCAGTCCGTTTCCCGATAACGAGCCGATCAGTGCCTGCGGACTGCGGCCCACGCCCTCGACATCGAGCTGCAGTCCGAAGCGCCCGGTTACCGCCGGCTTGTTGGCGTTGGCCGGCAGCGTTGCCGCGGTCTTGCCCTCCCCTGCCAGCAGCACCGCCGCATCGGCATTGCTCAGCCGCAGACTGCCATTCACCGAGATGGCGTCGGAGCGCTTGTGAAACACGAAGTGGCCTTTAGCCTGGCCATCGGCTACGCCGCCCTCGATATCGGCAAAAGTGATTTCCGCGCGGCTGATTTTCAACCTGCCGCGCGCCTGCCGTAGCGTCAGCGTGGGCGTGAGATTGACGCGCCCGGCGCGCAATTCGACGCGCCCTTCCGCGTCATCCAACAGCCCTTTGATGAAAGGCTCGGACGACCAGGCGCGGGCATCCGGTTCGGCGGGCAAACCCACCAGCGTAGCGAGCGCTGCCGGCGCTTCGATAGTATCAGCCTCTATCTCGCCTTCGATCCGCATCGTCGGACCGAAGTCGATCGCCAGCTTCCCACGCGCGGGAATGCCGGCGAAGGTGCCGGAGAAATCGCCCAGCGTGAGCGAACCTCCCGTGAGCGAGAGATTGCTAGTCAGCATGCTGACGGGAAGAGCAGCGGGCCGCGTGGATCCGCGCCGCAGGGGCCGGGCATCAGCATTCACCACTGTGAGCCGCAGCGCGGCCTTCGGCTCATCGGCGCGCAGGTTTACCACGCCTTTGGCCGAGGCATTGAGGCCTCCGGCTAGCAGCCGGGCATCGAGTGCGAGGGCGCTGAGAGGACCCGTTGCGGCCAGCCTCAGCTCACCGGGGCGATTGGCATCAACGGCCAGCACACCGCCGAGATTGAGCAGATCGACCACTGCGGAACCTTTACCGCTCTCGATCTTACCCTCCAGCCGAACGTCGGAACCAGCAAGGCTTTGCAGGTCTGTTGCCGCCGCGGTGGCGACGCGAGCCGCCTCACCGCGCAGCATCACCCGCAGATCGCCCGAGCGGCCGTCGAGTGCCAGCTTCGCCGCGCCGCTCTGCTCCAGCGCCAGCGTCGCGTTGAGCTGCGCCGAAGGCATGCGCTGGGCGACGCGCCGGACCAGATCGGCAGAATCCGGCAAGAATTTCTCCGCCAGCGTCACGATGCTGGCGAGATTGCCCGCGTCGAGCCGAATGTTCAGCGCGCCTTGCGGCGGCGATGAGGTCGCGTCGATCCGGCCGCTGACGTCGAAGGCATTGCCGCCGACATCGCCGATCGAAAGCCGCTCGACATGCAGTCCGGTGGCATCGCGCCGGAAGCGCGCGCGGATGTTGGAGGCCTGCAGGCCCGCCACCACCGCACGCCCGATGCCCAGTCCCAACGTCACTTCGCCCGGGGTTTCGAAGGTCGTAGCGCCGCGCGCGGCGTCTGCGAAGGACATAAGGGCATCGAGGTCCAGCTCGGCGGCATTCAAATCCGCATCGAGCCGCGCCGGTTTCTCGCCCGCCGCCGAGGCATAAGCGAAGCTGCCTTCCACCCATTTGCGGTCGATCTCGGCGGTGAGCCGGTCGAAGGCGATTTTCTCGCTGCTGAGCGTGACCTCGCTGCGGGCGCGGAACGGCTTCATCCGCGTCGCCGATTGCGCGGTCTTGCCTTCCAGCCAGGCGATCAGCGCGGTGGGATCAGTGGAGTCCACGCTTACCGGGCCAGTGAAGCCGAGCTGCGTGCGCGCGAGATCGAGCCGGCCGCTAAGATTGACTTGGGTGAATCCCGGCACGCGCAATTCGAAACCGTCGAGATTCCAGACTTCGCCATCGCTTCGAATGTCTCCACGCAGATTTTGGATGGTCGAGCCGGCGAGCGTCAGCGCTTCGATACTGACCCCCATGCGCGCCGGTATCGACGGGCGCAACGCGCCGGCGAACGTATTGCCCAAGGTTTTGAGAGCCGCGAAAGGCAATTGCCGCCCTGTACTGGCAGAGCCGAAGGCGCGGTCAAGATCGACCTGCATGGCGGCGAGAACTCCGTCTAAGCGCGGCCGATCGCCGAATTTCAGTTCCGCGGTGCCGGTGAGCCGCACCGCCCGTTCCTCCGGGCCATATTGGAATTCCACCGCCTCGAACAACGCGGAGGACGCGCTCGCCTTGAGCTTGGCGGTGAGCCGCCAGGGATCGCTCGCGAAAGTCTGCCCGCGCGGGGTTGCGATGGCGGCGGGACGCGAAACCGTCATGGCGCCGTCGAAACGCGGCACCGTCCCGGCGAATGACAGAATGCCATCGACCTCGACGGCGAGCGGCTTCTCCAGCGGATCGAGATTCAACCGCAGCTTGAGTGCGCCCTCCTCCGCCCGGCCCGCCGCAATGCGGTAGGCATAGAGATCGTCGGCAAGCACGAAGGCGCCCTCGCCCCTGAACGGGCCCGCCAGCGAGCGCACATCTCCCTTGAACCAGAGCTTGTCGAGGCTGATGCGCGAGCCGCTGCGAGAATCCGTCAGCACCGCGTGACCGTCCTCGATATTAAGCCGTTCGATCGACAACCGGTCCGGGTCGAAGCCGGGCACGATCAGCGGCAGCGCCAGATTGCCTGCGCCGTCCATCCCCAAATTAAACTCCGGCCCGACCAGGTGCAGTTCTTGCGCACGCCATTGTCCGCGGACCAGCGAGCCGAGTTCCAGCTCGACGGCGAGCGAGCGAGCACGCACGCCGCTGCTGGCATCGGGTGGCACGATTTCGAGCCCGCGCAGGATCAGCGCCGGGGTGGGCAGAATGGTAACTTCAATCGAACCCGTGATGCGAACTGGCGCGCCGATCAGGCGGCTGGCCTCGGCTTCGATGGCGGGGCGAAAGCGGCCCCAGTCCACCACCGACGGCCCAATCAGTGCCGCTAGCAGCGCCAGGATCAACGCGATCGCAAGTCCGAGCAACGTGGTCTGCACGTGATCCCCGTGAAAGGACAAGATTGGTCCAATTAACCGGCCCCGGCTTAAGGAATGTCACAATATACAGGATACAGGCATTCCGGGCGCAGGCGCGAAAGATTTGGGCCGCCGCTGAAATCGCGGCGTTTTCTTCTCCTCTCCCCCTGGTCGAGAGGGTGGTTCGAGCCCTGGCGATTCGGTAACCCCTCACCCGGCTCGCTGTGCTCGCCACCCTCTCCTTATGGGGAGAGGGAAAGCACCCAGAATGACCAATGCTGGGACGTCGAGGCGAATCTATGTCAGCCGTCGATGACGATCTTGCCGGGATTGAGAATCCCGTGCGGATCGAGCGCGACTTTCAGCGCCCGCATGACGTCGAGCACCACGGGCCCGTGCTCGGCGAGAAGGTATTTCATCTTGCCCTGCCCGACACCGTGCTCGCCGGTGCAGGTGCCGTCCATCGCCAGCGCGCGGTCGATCATGCGCTCATAGACCGCGCGCGCCTTCGCCACCTCGTCGGCGTCGGCCATGTCCACCAGCAGGGTGACGTGGAAATTGCCGTCGCCGACATGGCCGAGGATCGGCGCGAGCAGCCCGCTTTGCGCGAGATCGCGCTGGGTTTCAGTGACGCATTCCGCGAGGCGCGAGATCGGCACGCAGACGTCGGTGGCGAAGGCCTGCACACCAGGGCGCAGCGCGCGGCCGGCCCAATAGGCGTCATGCCGCGCCTGCCAGAGCCGGGTGCGGTCCTCCGTCCTGGTCGCCCAATCGAACGGGCCGCCGCCGAGATCCCCGGCAATCTCGCCGAATCGCTGCGACTGCTCCGCGACTCCGGCGTCCGTGCCGTGAAACTCAACGAACAACATCGGGGTCTCCGGTAGCGCCAGCTTCGAATAAAGGCTGCAGGCCTTGACCTGCAGCG
>JAXDOO010000347.1:0-5871 GCA_034668865.1 Alphaproteobacteria bacterium | reverse complement strand
CGAAGACGCAGACGCCGTCGAAATGGCGGTGGCCTTTCTTGTAGGTGCCGACCGGCATTTCCGAGGAATGCGCGCCGATGGTGTTGTCGGCCAGCATGAAGCGCAGCATCGAGCCGCCCGCCCCGCGTGCTGCCCAGGCCTTTAGCTCGAAGGACGAGAGGTCGGCGACGAAATTGGTTTCCCACTGATGCCGGCCCGGCCGGATGCCGATGAATTCGCCTTCGCCCGCGAAATATCTGTCGCCGCCGACCCGTTCGGGGAATTGCGTCGGGCAATTGAAGATGAACTCTTCGTTACGGAAGCGGTTAAGCACAAAGATCATATTATTGGCGGAGGCGAAGCGAGCAGGCTCCAGCCCGGAACCGTTGAAGTGCTGATGCCGCACGTTCAGCGGAATCGAGAAAAGACTCTTCGGTCCCCATTCGAAGCTGTGCTTGCGGCCGTCTTCCGTCGTCACCGCTGTCGAGCCATGGCCGGAGATCACGTAGATCACCTCTTCGCAGATATGGCGCAGCGAGGCCGATTTTCCGCCGGGCGGTAGTTCGAAGGCGAAGATCGAGAGAAAATCGTCGCGGCCTTTGAGGTGACAAAAAGCCCCATGCATGCCGTACCGCCCCCAAGGCGCCACGGGCACGTTGCGGATATCGATGCCGAAGTCTTCCACAATGGGGACGCCCTGGCGCCCAACCCATTCCATGTAAGGATCACGCATGGCGGGCGCCGCAGATGTAATGGAAACCGAGGTCATCGCTGATGTTGCAATAGGAGGGAGGCGCCACACATTAAGCGGCAAACGGCATTCTATCCCTTAGGGCCAGCAATGCTACCCTCCCCGTCGGACTTTTGGCGGGCTTTCGTCCCCCCGCGATGGCTGCTAGCGTTCTCGACAATACCCCGAAAAACAAGGGGGGACGGGACAGGAAATGCAGAAGTACAACCTGCGCAATAGCGATGTCGTGTCCGGCGCCATCCTGGCCGCGCTCGGCGCTTATATCGTGACGCAAGCCCGCTTCTGGAATTATTACAACCCTGACGGTCCGGGTCCCGGCTTCTTTCCGACTTGGTATGGGCTGTTGATGATTGGACTTGCGCTGGCGTTGATCATTAGCACCGCGATGAAGCCGAAGCCGCAAGAACAGCGCAAGGATTGGGTTGGCACGAGACGCGCGCTGATCACCTGGCTCACTTTCACTGCCTGCGTGGCAGTGATGGGAGTCCTGGGATTTCGCCTCAGCTTTGCGCTCTTCACCTTTTTGCTCGTCGCTTTCGTCTTCCAGCGCACGCTAGTGACCGCCGCATTGACGGCTGTTGGAGCCACGGCCGCCTTCTATATTGTCTTTCCGGTCCTGCTCGGGGTCCAGCTTCCTACCGGCTGGTTCGGGTTCTGACATGGACATCGCCGACGGCCTCTTGCATGGATTCTATGTCGCGCTGCAGCCAACCAATATTTTCTGGTGCTTTGTCGGCTGTTTGCTCGGAACAGTGGTCGGCATCTTGCCGGGGCTGGGCCCCGCCGCGACGATCTCGCTATTGCTGCCGCTGACCTTCAGCATGGATCCAGCCGGCGGCGTTATCATGATGGCCGGCATCTATTACGGCGCCAAATACGGCGGCTCCACCACGTCGATCTTGCTCAACATCCCAGGCGAGTCATCGTCCGTCGTCACCTGTCTTGACGGCTATCAGATGGCGCGCAAGGGTCGTGCCGGTGCCGCGCTCGGCATCGCCGCGATCGCCTCCTTCGTTGCCGGCACGGTCGGCATCGTGTTGCTGACTTTGGTCGCGCCGCCGGTCGCCGCATTCGCGTTGCGCTTTTCTTCGCCGGAATATTTTGCGCTGATGGTGCTCGGCTTGGCTCTGGTCGTGCTGCTTTCCGGCCCCTCGCTGATCAAGGGATTGCTGGCGCTACTGGTAGGATTATGGCTGACGAGCATCGGCACCGACATTTTCACCGCGCAGGCACGCTTCATCTTCGGTCAGGCGCCGCTACTCGGCGGTATTGAGTTTATGGTGGTGGCGATCGGGGTGTTTGCCCTCGCGGAGGTTATGGCGAACATCGATGGCGGCGAGGAAAGCCAAATGCTTCCCGTTCCGCGCGGGCTGCGCAATCTGCTGCCGACCTGGGAAGATCTGAAGGCCTGCCGTTTCGCCTTTCTCAACGGCTCGGTGGTAGGATTCCTGATCGGCGTGCTGCCCGGTGCCGGCGGTACCATCGCGTCTTTCATCTCCTACGGATTGGAAAAAGCCGTCTCCAGGCATCCGGAGAAATTCGGTACCGGCGTGCCGGAAGGCGTCGCCGCGCCGGAAGGCGCCAACAACGCCGATACCGGTGGCGCGCTGGTGCCGCTGCTGACGCTCGGCATTCCCGGCGGCAGCTCGACCGCGATCCTGCTCGCCGCGTTGATCATCTGGGGGATCCGCCCCGGTCCCCTGATGATGCAGGAGTCGCCCGACGTGTTCTGGGGACTGGTAGCCAGCATGTATATCGGCAACGTCATGCTGCTGGTGCTCAACCTTCCGCTTGTTCCGCTTTTCGCGCAGCTGTTGCGCCTGCCGACTTACATCCTGCACCCCTTCATTTTCGGCATTTCCATCGTCGGCGTGTACGGCGTCACCGGACGGCTGTTCGACACCGCCCTGCTCGCGGGCTTCGGCCTGCTTGGCTATATCATGACCAAGCTGAAATACCCGACCGCGCCGCTGATCCTAGGTTTCGTCCTTGGCGACTCGATGGAGCGTGCGCTTCGTCAGTCATTGATGATGTCGCAGGGCGATCTCACCATGCTCGTGCAACGTCCGATCTCGGCCGTCATGCTGGCGCTCGCGGCGCTTGTACTGATCCTGCCCTTGCTGTCCTACTTCAATCGCGCACGCGTGCGCGCGCTTGCAGGAGGATGAGCAGGATATTTGCTGTCAATCAGAAGCGTAAAAACCACAAGGGAGAGATGCGATGAAAAGACGAAGCTTACTTGCCGGCGCGGCGGCACTAGCGGTCTCGGCCGCCTTTGCACCGGCGCTTGCGCAATTCACGCCCACACAGCCGATTGAACTCGTCGTGCACGGCGGGCCAGGGTCGGGCAACGATGTGATGGCGCGCCAGATGGTCACCATCATGGAACAGGAAAAGCTCTTGCCCGTGCGCGTGCAAGTCGCAAACAAGACCGGCGGCGGCAGCACCACGGCTGCTGCTTATATGGCCAGCAAGAAGGGCGATCCCAATACGATAGCGATCTATACGGTGGTGTGGGTAGTCGATCCGCTGACGCAAGAGGCGGCGCAGAATAGACTCACCGATCTGACCCCGATCACGAGGCTCGTAACGGAACCCGCGCTGGCCGTTGTCAAAGCGGACTCGCCGTACAAGACCATGGGGGACTTCCTCAAGGTGGCAAAAGACAAGCCCGGTACGCTGAAACAATCGGGCGGATCGATCACCTCGCGCGACAACATCGTGCGCCAGCTCCTGATGAAGCAGACCGGCGGCAACTGGGCCTTCATCTCCTTCCCGGGCGGCGGCGAACGCATTGCCGCGCTTCTGGGCGGCCACGTCGACCTGATGATCATGGACCCGAGCGAGGCGGGCGAGCAGGTGAAGGCGGGCAAGTTGCGGGTGATCGCGCAGATTGGCGACAGCCGCCTTGATGCCTTCAAGGACGTCGCCACGCTCACGGAGCAAGGCTTCAAAATCCCCGACGTTCCGCAGACGCGCGGCATAGTCGGCCCACCCGGGATGCCGGCGGACGCGGTGGCCTATTACGAAGGGGTGCTGGACAAGCTCCGGCAGACGGCCGGCTGGAAGAAGTTCCTCGCCGAAAGCCAGCTGCAGAACGTGAATGAGAAGTCGGTGCAGACGCGGACGTTCCTCACGGCTTACGAGGAACAGCTGCGTGGCATCCTGAAGGAAGCCGGCGCGAAAGTGGTGCGGTAGGCGCAATACGCCTGCCTGCGCACGACAGGCGCGCACCGTGGTGCTCTCTAATGAGAGCGCTGCGGCGCCGCCCTTGACGAGTGTCATGCCTGGGACTAACTGGTCTTAAGCTGGACAAATGAAACCGAGATGACGTGCGGGCCACTGCGCGCCCGTCATTTAGCATTTTGAAACACCCAAGTTGGATATCCGGCTTGGGAATTGAAACACCATAAAGGCGGATACGTCCGACTTGTGCCTGAACGAGGAGAGAGACATGGCTCGCATCGTGCACATCGCGCTCAAGGTCGAGGACCTTGAGAAAGCGACGAAATTCTACGAGGACGTGTTTGGCATCTACCAGACCAAGACGGGCCATGCGCGCGGTCATACCTCGCGCCATATGACCGACGGCAACATCGATCTCGCGCTTATGGTCTATGACAGCGAGGATGAACCGGAAGCCAAGCTGATCGGCAACGGCCCCGGCATCCATCACTTCGGGGTTGAAGTGGAGGACCGTGAAGCCACTATCAAAAAGATCCAGGAAAACGGCGGCGAGATTTTCTCGGATCGCGAAGAAGGCGCGCTGAAATTCCGCGCGCCTGATGGCAACATGGCGGAGATCGTCGGGATCGGCCGCTACAAGAAAAAGGAAATGATCGACAACCGCATCGTTCACCTGGCGCTCAAGGTGCAGGACCTGGAAAAGGCGACGAAGTTTTATGAGAATGTCTTCGGCTTCAAGACCGTGTCAACCGAGCGCAGCCGCAAGCATATGTCGCGCCACATGACCGACGGCGAGCTCGATCTCGCGCTGATGCAATATGATCCCGAGGACAAGGATGAATCGCGCTGGGCGGGCGAAGGCCCGCGTATCCATCACTGGGGCATCGAGGTGGAAGACCAGTCCGCATTCGCCGAGAAGATCAAGCAGCACGGCGGGCAGATTTTGTCCAAGCCGGGCGAAGGCGCGCTGAAATTCCGTGCGCCGGACGGCACGCTGGCGGAAATCGTCGCGCGCGGTCGCTACGAGGACAAGAAGCGCAAGCAGGCTTCCTAGAATCCGCCTTGCGGTGCACGATTACCGGGGAAAGCCGAATCGCGCCGGAACAGGCCGGAATAAACTAACGTTGCCGGGGTAAGGGAAGGCAAACGCCTTCCGGCGGTTCCAATTGAGGATCGATGCCATGCACCGCGGCAAACTGTTTGCTCTTTCTGCAGCCTTTGCGATTTCGCTGACAAGCGCGCCGGTACGCGCTGCGCCGTCGGCGAGTTTGGTATTTTTAGATAATTTTGAACGACCGGTTTACGTCACCGTCGCGCCGGGCCAGCCCAGCCTGCTCTTTGTCGTGGAGCAGAACGGCCGGATCATGCTGCTGCAGAACGAAGTCAAGCTCGCGACGCCGTTTCTTAACATCACTGATCTCGTGCGCGGGTCGCCGCCCGAGGGCGGCAACGAGCAGGGCCTGTTCTCGGTCGCTTTCCACCCGAACTATCAGCAGAACGGCCGCTTCTATGTCGCCTACTCCAATGTCGATGGGGAAGTTGAGCTCGATGAATTCCGGCGTAGCGCCGCAAGTCCCCTGCGCGCGGGGCGCAGCACGCGCCGGATCCTGGCGAGGATTCCGCATCCCGGCGCGGAAAACCATTACGGCGGGCAGCTGCAGTTCGGCCCCGATGGCTTTCTCTACTGGTCAACGGGTGACGGCGGCGCGGTCGATCCGCGCGGGGAGAATGCGCGGCGCTTGAGCTCCCTGCTCGGCAAGATTTTGCGCATCAATCCCCTGCCCTCAAACGGCAACCCCTACAGCATTCCGCCCGACAATCCTTATGTCGGCGGGTTCGGTCGCGACGAAATCTTTGCCTATGGCCTGCGCAACCCCTGGCGCTTCTCGTTCGATGGAATGCGGATCGCCATCGCCGACGTCGGACAGCAATCGCGCGAGGAAATCAATTTCCTG
>JAXDOO010000346.1:0-3070 GCA_034668865.1 Alphaproteobacteria bacterium | reverse complement strand
CGGTTAATTAACTGCAACGACGGCTTGCGGCGGGACGGACGGGCTTGATGGCCGAGAGCGGACAAATCGCGCAACCCTTTGCGGTGGTGCATGGCACGGCGCCGGTGCCGGCGCTGAAAGGCGCGGTGGTCGCCATCGGCAATTTCGACGGCGTGCATCGTGGCCATCGCGCGGTGATCTCAACCGCGCTCGCGCGCGCCCACGTGCTGGGCCGGCCGGCGGCCGCCCTCACCTTCGAGCCGCATCCCAGGAGCTTTTTCCGTCCCCACGAGCCCCTATTCCGGCTCACCGATCAGCAGGCGAAGCTCCGCTTGTTCGCGGGGACCGGCTTGAATGGCGCCATTGTGCTCAAATTCGACGCCGCGCTGGCGGAGCCCTCGCCCGAGGATTTCGTCACCAACATACTGGTCCGGCGCCTCGGCATCGCCGGCGCCGCCGTCGGCTTCGATTTCCGCTTCGGCCGCAATCGCGCCGGCACTCCCGATTTTCTCGCCGAAGAAGGCGCGCGCCACGGCTTCGCGGTCGATATCGTGCCGGTGGTCGAGGTCGGCCGGGAGCGAATCTCGTCCGGCGTGGTACGCGAGGCGCTGGTGGCCGGCCGCATCGAGCAGGCGAACGAGCTCCTCGGCTATCCGTGGTTCGTGAGCGGCGAAGTCGTGCACGGCGACAAGCGCGGGCGCGAGCTCGGCTATCCGACCGCCAACGTTCAGTTGGATCCCCACTGCGGGCTGCGGCACGGCGTCTATGCGGTGCGCGTCGGCGTCGACGGGCGCCGCTATGACGGCGTCGCGAACTTCGGCCGGCGGCCGATGTTCGACGTCGGGACGGTGCTGCTCGAGGTCTTCCTGTTCGATTTCTCCGGCGATCTCTACGGGAAGACGATCGACGTCGCCTTCATCGATTGGATCCGGCACGAGCTTGTCTTCGACACGGTCGAAGATCTCGTGCGTCGGATGGACGAGGACAGCCGGGTCGCACGTCTCGCGCTGGCGCGGGCGCCGGACGCATTTCCGCAGCTTGGAAATTTGCCTGCCTAGACGAATCCGGGCGGTCGCGGCGCATATGCCAACCGAATTATAGAGAAGTGTAACGATTGCTGAAATGAACCTTGCACGCCGATCGCGTAAATCATTTGGCTGAAGCGATCGCGACCGTGATCAGTGCGTTACCGATCAACAGGGTCGCCCACACGACATTGATAGCGAAACCTCACGACGTGGTGCGGCCAAAGCCCCGACCTTGGCTCGGGTCCAGGCGCCGCGACTGCGATCGAGGGCGGCCGCGAGATTGGGATCATGGTAACTTTATCGTTCGAGCAGGACGTTTCAGCCTTGGGAGCCCGGCCAGTCACCAGCGAACCGATACAGGGCCGCATCCGATCGCAACAGGTGCTTCAATCCTGGCCCGTTCTCACAGCGGGCTTGGTCGGCGTAACGCTATCGATTTCGGCCTGGATCGGCTTTTCGGTGCGGGAAGACAGGCTGGCAGCGCTGGAATTCAGCGCCCGCGCCAACAGCGTCGCTTTGATCCTGCAAGACGGCATTCACGAATACACCAATCGGGTTGCGGCGGTGCGAGCCCTGTTCCAATCCTCGGAGCACGCGCCCAGCCGCCGCGAATACATGGCATTCACCGGAGTTCTTCTGCTCGCCCAGAAAGACGTGCTGTCGGTCTCATGGATACCGCGGGTCACGCGCGAACAACGCGATGAATTCGAGCGTGCGGCGGTCCGTGAGGGTCTTCCCGGCTATCGCATCAAGTCCGTGCAGCCCGGTGGGATCATGGTTCCTTCTCCGGATATCAGTGAGCATTTCCCCATCTTGTATTCCTCCAATGAGAAACCCGGGTCACCGGTCTATGGCCTCAATCTCAGTGACGGAGGCGCCCGACAACGGACCCTTGAGCGCGCGCGCGACAGCAACCGGATCACCTTCAGTTCGAGTATTGCAGCGATCAACGGCATTAGTACCGGACTCAACTTTTTCCTTGCGCTTCCGGTGTACGGGCCGGGCCTGCCCCACGACACGGTGGAAGAGCGGCGCGGCAACCTGATCGGCATTGTCCAGGGATTGTTCCAGACCGCCGCGATGATCGAAAATATTCTTGCCAACGCGACGACACCAGCCGGTATGGATCTCTATTTTTATCCTCCCGACGCCAGCCCCGACGCGGCTCCGATCTATGTTCACTCTTCGCGCCTGCGCACGGTCCCGGTGGAGCCGCAGCCGCGCGAGACACTTACAGCCGGCCCGCATTGGTCAGGTGAGATCAAGGTTGGCGATGGCCATTGGAGCATTGTCGCGGCGCCAATTCCCGAGGTCTTGGACGCTCGCGGCCGCTATGGCGCCTGGCTCGTGCTGGCGGCTGGATTGCTTCTCACGGTCCTTGTGGCGGCATACATCTGGACCTCCCGCCGCTACGCTCAGCACCTGAGGTCCGCCAACGGGCACCTGGATCAGACACTGGATGCCCTCAAAATCGCCAGCGAGCAATCACGGGCACAGACCCTGCGCTTTGACACGGCGCTCAACAACATGTCGCACGGGCTCATCATGTTTGATGCATTCGAGCGGCTGGTTGTCTGCAATGATCGATACCTGAAGATGTACGGTCTATCACGCGACATCGTGAAGCGAGGCTGCACCCTCAGCGATCTTCTTCAACACCGTGCCGAAACCGGACAGCTCCTCCGCGACCCCGAACAGGTTCGCGATGAAATCAGGGCCGTGGTGACCATCGGAAAGCCGATAAACTCGATCCTGGAAGCGGGCGACGGACGCGTGATCTCCGTTACCACGGAACCCATGGCGAGTGGGGGCTGGGTCACCACGCACGAGGACATCACCGAGCGACGCGAGGCGCAAGCCAGGATCTCGCATATGGCGCTGCATGACGCGCTGACGAACCTGCCCAACAGGATGTTTTTCCGGGAGCAGATGGAAATCCGCCTGGCGCAGTTGGAACGCGGCCAGAAATTCGCCGTGCTGTGCTTCGATCTCGATCAGTTCAAGACCGTCAACGACACTTTGGGCCACCCGTTTGGCGACGAGTTGCTGCGCCAGGTCAGTGA
>JAXDOO010000345.1:0-9847 GCA_034668865.1 Alphaproteobacteria bacterium | reverse complement strand
CCGGCGGTGAAACTAAACCGAGGTTCCCGCATTTGAGAAATTTTTGCCGGCAGGGCCTTATAATCGCTCAGCTTTTGGCTTGCGCGACCGATTTCTTCGGGGACGGGGCCTTAACTGCTGCGGCCTTCTTGGCGGTTTTTTTGGCCGCAGCCGTCTTGCGCGTCTTGGCTTTCGCCCCGCTGGCCGCCTTGCGCGGAGGCGCCTTGCGCCGGGAGCGCGAACCACCGCCCGCCTCGACGCGGGCGTCGATCAAGCCCACGGCTTCCTCCAGCGTGATGGCTTCTGGCGTTTTGTCTGCCGGCAGCGTCGCGTTGATGCCGCCATGGCTGACATAGGGCCCATAACGCCCATTCTTCACCACGATCGGTCCGCCCTTAACCGGATGTTCGCCGAGCGAGCGGCCGGGGTCGGCGCCGAAGCGGCGTCCGCTCGGGCCCTTCAGCTTTTTCTCTTCGATCAGGGTCACCGCTCGGTTGAGCCCGATGGTGAGCACGTCGTCACCGGTTTCAAGATTGGCGTACGTCTTCTCGTGCTGCACATAGGGACCGAAACGACCGACGCCCGCCTTAATCGGCTCGCCGCTTTCCGGGTGAAGGCCGACTTCGCGCGGCAGTGCCAACAGCCCCAGCGCGAAGTCGAGATCGACCGAAGACAGCTCGGTGCCCTTCGGCAGGCCGGCGCGCTTCGGCTTCTCGCCATCGGCGGCTTCGCCCAATTGCACATAGGGACCGAAGCGTCCGCTCCGCAGCGTCACCTCGAGATTGGTGACCGGATCCGTGCCCAGAACTTTCACCCCGCCTTCGCCCAGCGCGTCGCCACCCGGGGTCATCTGCCGGGTAAAGCGGCAATCGGGATAATTCGAGCAGCCGACAAAGGCGCCGAACTTGCCGAGCTTGAGGGATAATTTGCCCACGCTGCAGTTCGGGCATTGCCGCGGATCGCCCCCTTCCGGACGCGGCGGGAAGATATGCGGCGCCAGAAGATCGTTGAGCGCGTCGAGCACTTCGGTCACCCGCAGGTCCTTGATCTCGGTGACTGCGCCGATGAAATCGACCCAAAAATCCTGCAATACCTTGCGCCAGTCGATCTCGTTGTTCGAAATGCGGTCAAGCTGCTCTTCCAGCGCGGCGGTGAAATCATATTCGACATAGCGGGTGAAGAAGCTCTCGAGGAAGGCCACCACCACGCGGCCTTTGTCTTCCGGATAGAGCCGCTTCTTGTCGTTGCGCACATAGCCGCGATCCTTCAGCACCTGCAGGATGGCGGCGTAGGTGGACGGGCGGCCGATGCCGAGTTCCTCCATGCGCTTCACCAGCGCGGCTTCCGAATAGCGCGGCGGGGGCTCGGTAAAGTGTTGCTCGGCGGTGATCGCCTGCTTGCTGAGCGTCTCACCCTCGCTCATCACGGGCAGACGGCGGGATTCATCGTCCTCGGAATCCTCGTCATGACCTTCCTGATAGAGCGTGAGGAAGCCGTCGAACTTCACCACCTGGCCGGTGGCGCGCAGGTCGATCTGCCGGCCGTTTACTTTGGCCGCGATGTCGACCGTGGTGCGCTCCAGCTCGGCGGACTGCATCTGGCTCGCGACCGCCCGGTTCCAGATCAGTTCATAAAGCCGGGCTTGGTCGCGATCGACCGATGAGGCCACTTCGCGCGGCGAGCGATTGGGATCGGTGGGACGGATCGCTTCGTGCGCTTCCTGCGCGTTCTTGGATTTATTCTGGTAGCGGCGCGGCGCATCGGGAACGTAATCGCGGCCATAGTCATGGCCGATCATCCCGCGAATGGCGCCGATGGCTTCCTCCGCCATGTCGATGCCGTCGGTACGCATATAAGTAATGAGGCCGACCGTCTCGCCTCCGACATCGATGCCTTCATAGAGCCGCTGCGCCAGCCGCATGGTGTGGGCGGGCGAGAAGCCGAGCTTGCGGCTGGCTTCCTGCTGTAAGGTCGAGGTGGTGAAAGGCGGCGGCGGATTGCGCCGCGTCGGCTTGGCTTCCACCGATGCGACGATGAAGCGCGCCTGTTCGAGTGCCGTCCTGAAGGCTTCGGCTTCCGCGCCGGTCCCGACGTCGAGGCGTTGGATCTTTTGACCGTCGGCGCCGACAAGGCGAGCTTCGAAGCTCTCTTCGCGCGGCGTCGCCAGCGTGGCCGCCAACGACCAATATTCGCGCGCCACAAAACGTTCGATCTCGAGCTCGCGATCGGCGACCAGCCGCAGCGCCACGGACTGCACGCGGCCGGCGGAGCGGGCGCCCGGCAATTTCCGCCATAGCACCGGCGAAAGCGTAAAGCCGACCAGATAGTCGAGCGCCCGGCGCGCGAGATAGGCATCAACCAGCGCGTTATCGATGGCGCGCGGATGTTTCATCGCCTCGGTCACCGCCTGTTTGGTGATGGCATTGAACACCACGCGCTCGATTTTCTGCTGCTTTAGCGCGCGTTTTTCCTTCAGCACTTCAAGCACGTGCCAGGAGATGGCTTCGCCTTCGCGATCCGGGTCGGTCGCCAGAATGAGGGTTTCGGCGCCCTTCACGGCGCGGGTGATGTCGGCAAGGCGTTTGGCCGCCTTGGCATCCACCTCCCAGATCATCTTGAAGTCCTGTTTGGGGTCGACCGAGCCATCCTTGGGCGGCAAGTCGCGCACATGACCGAAGGAGGCCAGCACTTCGTAGCCAGGACCGAGATATTTATTGATGGTCTTCGCCTTGGCGGGCGACTCCACGACGACGATTTTCATGAAAACCCAAAGGGTTAATGGGATGTTCCGGCCGCTGTCCGGCTGCACCGGCTCCCGCGAGTCGACCGGAAGATGGGTAATGGGACCTGCACTGTCAAATAACCCGGCCTCCGGCGGTCGCTTGAGGCTCTCTTATAATGAAGGCATGCGAACAAGATTTTAACAACCTGAAGAGGATTTATCGCGTCTCGACACCTTTAGGATGTGCAGCCGCAATCGGGAAATCCGTGAATCATCGTGGACTTTATAAAAGCGAGACCATGGCGCCACCATGACGCTCCACGCGTCCGGCAAGCTCGAGCTCAAGCAGGACGATGCGCACCGCTGTCGGCGAGCAGCCGGAGAGGCGGATGAGGTCGTCGATGGCGACCGGCGTCGGCCCGAGCAGCGATACAATGCGCGAGCGCTCGTCGTTCGCGGCGGATCCCACGCCATCGGCCGGAGAGAATTCCGGCTCCTTCAGGACCGGAGCAGGCGGCGCGCCCATGATCGGACCGAGCACGGGAATGATGTCGGCGGCTTCGGTCACCAGGATCGCGCCCTGTTTCAGCAAATTATTGGTGCCTTCGCTCCGCGGATCGAGCGGCGAGCCGGGCACGGCAAAAACCTCGCGGCCTTGTTCCAGCGCCATGCGGGCGGTGATGAGCGAGCCGGAGCGCTTGGCGGCTTCGACGATCAGCACGCCGAGCGCGAGCCCGGAGATCAGGCGGTTGCGGCGGGGAAAATCCCGCGCCCGCGGCTCCCAGCCGAGCGGCATTTCGGAAATCGCCGCGCCGTCCGTCAGGATCGACTCGAGCAGGCCTGCGTGCTCGGGCGGATAGATTTGGTCCTGCCCGCCGGCAAGCACTGCAACGGTGCCGGTGGCTAGGCTCGCGCGATGGGCAGCCGCATCGATGCCGCGCGCCAAGCCCGAGGCTATGACAAAACCGGCGTCGCCGAGTTCGCGCGCCAGCCGTTCGGCGAATTTCACCCCCACGGCAGAGGCGTTGCGTGCGCCGACGACCGCAACCATGGGCGACGCGAGCACATCGGTATTGCCGCGCACCGCCAGGAGCGGCGGCGCATCATCAATGGTTTGCAGCCGCGTCGGATATTCCTCCTCTCCTAACGCGACGAAGCGCACGCCGATGTCGCGGGCGGCATCCATTTCCCGCTCGGCCGCGTCACGCGGGCAGATGCGCGCGGGCCGCGATGCGCCGCCACGCCGCGCCAGATCGGGCAGGGCGGCGAGCGCTGCCTGGGCGCCGCCGCAGTGATTGAGCAGGCTGCGGAAAGTGCGCGGGCCGACGTTGTCGCTGCGGATAAGCCGCAGCCAGTCGAGCCGTTGCTCGTCCGTCAGGCGAACCCGGTCGCTCAGGTCAATGCGGTTCACGCTGTCCCCCCACGATGCCGGCATGAGAGCGCCGGCACTTGGCCAATTTACCAGCAAGCGTAGCGGCAGGCGAATAGCGCCGCGGGAAGCTTTTGTTCTTGCCTAACGCCCGATCTTGCCTTCGGTCCCGTTCAGCAGCCGCGCGATATTGGTCCGGTGCATGAACCAGATCAGCGCCGTGAGAATAAGAAACAGCGCGGCTTCGGCGGGATAGCCCATGAACCACAGGATGGCGGGCGTGGCGGCGCTGGCGACCAGCGCCGAGAGCGATGAGTAACGCGTCGCCGCCGCGACGGCAATCCAGATCACGCCGAAGGCGAGCGCGGCTTGCCACACCAGCGCGAGCAATACGCCGATATAGGTCGCGACGCCCTTGCCGCCTTTGAATCCGAGCCAGACCGGAAAAAGATGACCGAGGAATGCGCCGAGCCCGGCCGCCAATCCGCCGGCAATGGCGGCGCCGAGCCCGAATTGCTGCGCCACCAGAACAGCGACGGTGCCTTTGAGCATGTCGCCGAGCAGCGTCGCCGCCGCCAGTGCCTTGCGGCCGGTGCGCAATACATTGGTCGCGCCGATATTGCCCGAGCCGACCGCGCGCAAGTCGGGCCCTCCGGTTAGCTTGGTCAGCACCAGGCCGAAAGGAATTGAGCCGAGCAGATAGCCGAAGGCCAGGGCGAGCAGGATGTGAGGATAGGGCGAGCCGAACATGATCAGATCGCGCGATCAAACGTATTCATAGACGGTGCGGCCGGCGACCACCGTGCGCATCACGCGGCCCTGCATCTTGGCCTCATCGAATGGCGTATTCTTGCATTTTGATTTCAGCTCGGCCGGATCCAGCACCCAGGGCAGGTCAGGATCGAACACGATCACGTCCGCAGGCGCGCCGGGGCGCAGCCTGCCGCCGGGCAGACCGAGCAGCTCAGCCGGCCGGCTCGACATCGCCTTCAGCAAGCTAATCAGCGAAAGCTGGCCACTGTGCACCAGCCGCAGCCCCGCCGAGAGCATCGTCTCGATGCCGATGGCGCCGGCTGCCGCCTCGGCGAAGGGCAGGCGCTTGGTCTCCACATCCTGTGGATTGTGATCCGACATGATGACGTCGACGAGTCCCGATCCGACCGCTCCCACCAGCATGGCGCGGTCGTCCTCCGCGCGCAAAGGCGGCGCGAGCTTCAGGAAGGTGCGGTAGGGCCCGATGTCGTTATCGTTGAGCGTGAGATGATTGATCGAGGCAGAAGCGGTGATCGACAAACCCTCTTGCTTCGCGCGGCGCAAGACGTCGAGACTTTCACCACAGGTCAGCGAGGCGGCGTGATAGCGCCCGCCGGTCAATTCCAGCAGCCGCACGTCGCGTTCCAGCATGATGGTTTCCGCCGCCCGCGGCACGCCCATCAAGCCAAGCCGGGCGGCATATTCGCCCTCGTTCATCACGCCTTCGCCGACAAGATCGGGATCTTCCGTGTGATGCACGATCAGCGCGTCGAAGTCGCCGGCATAAGTCAGTGCGCGGCGCATCACCTGCGCGTTGGTGACGCTTTTGTCGCCGTCAGTGAAGGCGAGTGCGCCGGCGGCCTTCAACAGGCCGATCTCGGTCATCTCCTTGCCTTGCATTCCTTTGGTCAGCGCCGCCATCGGATGGACATGCACGATGGCGGTGTCGCGCGCGCGCCGCAGCACGAAATCCACAATCGCCGGATCGTCGATCACCGGCGTGGTATCGGGTTGGCAGACAATGGTGGTGACGCCGCCGGCGGCTGCCGCCTGGGCCGCGGTCGCAAGCGTCTCGCGGTGACCCGCACCCGGTTCGCCGATGAAAGCGCGCATGTCGATCAGGCCGGGTGCGACGACGCGGCCGCGGCAGTCAACGACCTCGGTGCCTTCGGGCACGCCGGCCGCGCCGATCCCACGCTTGGCTTCGCGGATCACGCCGTCGGCGATCAGCAGGTCGCCGGGAATATCGAGATCGCGCGACGGATCGATGATGCGGGCGTTCGCGAGCAGGATGGGGCGGCGGTCAGAAAACATCACTTACTCTCTCTCCCCCGCAGCGGGAGAGGTGACAGCCGCCATGGCGTTGCCGTCATACATTAGGCAGATGCCTCGAGAGCGCTTCCAGCACGGCCATGCGTACGGCCACGCCCATCTCCACCTGCTCGCGGATCAATGACTGCGCCCCGTCCGCCACCGCCGTGTCGATCTCGATCCCGCGGTTCATCGGCCCGGGATGCATCACCAGGGCGTCGGGCTTGGCATAGCTCAGCTTCTTCTCGTCGAGGCCGAAGTAATGCGAGAACTCGCCCATCGAAGGAATGAAGGAGCCGTTCATCCGCTCCTTCTGCAGCCGCAGCATCATCACGATGTCGGCGCCGGCCAGACCCTCGCGCATGTCGCGGGTGGCTTCCACGCCGAAGCGCTCGATGCCGGGCGGTAGCAGGGTGGAAGGCGCCACCACGCGCACGCGCGCGCCCAGTGTATTGAGCAGGATAATGTTGGAGCGCGCCACGCGCGAATGCAGGATGTCGCCGCAGATCGCGATTGTGAGCCCTTCGATACGGCCCTTGCGGCGGCGGATGGTGAGCGCATCGAGCAATGCCTGAGTCGGGTGCTCATGCGAGCCGTCGCCGGCATTAATCACTGAACAGTCCACCTTGCGGGCGAGCAGCTCGACCGCGCCGGAGGCGTGGTGGCGCACTACTATAATGTCGGGCCGCATGGCATTGAGGGTGATCGCGGTGTCGATCAGCGTCTCACCCTTGCGCATGGATGACGAGTTGACCGACATGTTCATGACGTCGGCGCCCAGTCGCTTGCCGGCCAGCTCGAACGATGCCTGGGTGCGGGTGGATACCTCAAAGAAGAGGTTCACCAGGGTGCGGCCGCGCAGCGTCCCGGTCTTTTTCTCGATCTGGCGGTTAAGGTCGACGAATTCCCCGGAAAGGTCGAGGAGACCTATGATGTCCTCCCGGGAAAGCCCTTCGATGCCCAGCAAATGGCGCTGGCTGAGGACGAAGGAGGACTTCGGCGCAATGTTCATTAAAACGCTGTCTTAGGCGCTGATCGGGGCCAACGCAAGGCGGGCGGAGAGAAGGCGGGACAATGTCCCCGCGTTTCCTGCGGGAGCCTCGGCGATCCGTGATAACATCAAGCAAAACGTGGTGAATCGCCATGGCCGGCTCGCCGCAGTCCGATCCGCCAGAAGACTTCAATCAAACGCCGCCACTCGGCGATGTCGACCTTTTCGCCATTGACCGGCCGCTGCAGGAGGCGGTCGCCGCCAATGGCGCGGGCAGCGAAACGCAGGCGCTGTCGTCCTTCGGACGGCACTGGGGCAGGGCGGAGCTGACCGAGCAGGCGCGGCTCGCCGACAAGAATCCGCCGCAGCTCGATGCCGGCATGGTCGAATTTCACGCCGCCTATCACCACTTCATGACCGACAGCATGGCGGCTGGCCTGCATGCCATGACCTGGCGCGCGGACGCGACGGCGGCGCCGGCGCCGGCCGAGGTCGCGCGGGCGGCGCGCTACTTCATGGTGGCGCAGGTGGAGAACGGGCACATGTGCCCGGTCACCATGACCCGCGCGTCGGTAGCGGCGCTGGCGGGCGAGCCCGCGCTTGCAGCCATGCTGATGCCGAAGATTACCTCGCGCAGTTACGACCCGAGTTTTCGCTCATGGTGGGAGAAATCCGCCATGACGCTCGGAATGGGCATGACGGAAAGACAGGGCGGCACCGACGTGCGCGCCAATCGCACCCGGGCGGTGGCGGACGGCGATGGCTACCGCATCACGGGAGAGAAATGGTTCATGTCCGCACCGATGTCGGATGCCTTTTTAGTGCTGGCGCAGGCGCCGGGCGGACTGACCTGTTTTTTCATGCCGCGGTTTCGTCCCGATGGCCGCGTCAATGCCCTGCATTTCCGGAAATTGAAGGATAAAGCCGGCAACCGCTCCAATGCCTCCGCGGAGGTGGAGTTCAGCAATGCTTACGCAGTGCGCATCGGCGAGGAAGGCAAGGGCATCCGCACCATCCTGAAGATGGTGCAGCTGACGCGGCTGGATTGCGCCATCGCTTCCGCGGGGCTGATGCGCGCGGCCCTGGTACAGGCGCTGCACAACGCACGGCACCGGCGGGTATTCGGCAAGTTGTTGCTCGAGCAGCCGATGATGCGCAGCGTGCTGGCCGATCTCGCGCTGGAGGTGGAAGGCGCGTTGGCGCTGGTGATGCGGCTGTGCCGGGCCTTCGATCTTTCCGCGAGCGATGAAAATGAAGCCAGTCTCGCGCGCCTGCTAACGCCGACGGCCAAATACTGGATCTGCAAGACCGCGCCCGCCTTCACCTACGAAGCCATGGAATGCCTGGGTGGCAATGGCTACGTGGAAGAGAGCAGCATTGTGCCGCGGCTTTTCCGCGAGGCTCCGGTGAACGCGATCTGGGAAGGCTCCGGTAACGTGATGTGCCTGGACGTGCTGCGCGCCATGCGCAGCGAAGGCGAGGGCGCGCAAGCGACGCTCAGCGGGCTTGCGCGCGAGGCGGCGGGTCTGGCCGGCGCTGGCGAAGCCGTGCAATTCATCCAGCGCACGCTCGCCGGCAACAGTGCGGAAGCGCAGGCGCGCGCCGCGGTGGAGCGGCTGGCGCTGCTGGCCGCTTCGGCCGCGCTGCATCGCAATGCACCGGAAATCGCGGCGCTATTTGCGCGCACGCGGCTTACCGGCCTGCGCGGCGCAAATTTTGGCACGAGCGATTTAAGCGACAAGGAAGCGGCGATGCTGCTGGCGCGGGCCCTGCCTTAAAGTTTCGCCAGCCGGTCGAGCGCGCCTTGCAGGATATAGGCTGCTGCATGCTGGTCGATGATTGCAGCCCGCCTGGCGCGGCTGGCATCGGCTGCGATCAGCTCGCGCTCCACCGCTGCGGTGGAAAGCCGCTCGTCCCATAAAGCGATCGGCAGCTCGGTCAATTTCGCGAGATTGCGCGCAAAAGCGCGGGTGGATTGCGCGCGCGGGCCTTCGCTGCCGTCCATGTTGATCGGCAGCCCGAGCACGAAGCCGACCGCGCGGCGCTCAGTGGCGAGTTGGAGCAGGCGCCTGGCGTCGGTGGTGAAGTTCTTGCGCTCGATGGTCTCCACCCCGGCACCGAGCTTGCGGTCGGGGTCCGAGACCGCGACGCCGATGGTTTTGGTGCCGAGGTCGATCCCGATCAGCGCGCCGCGCGGCGGCCAAAGGGCTACGGCTTCAATCAGGGGAATAATCGGCGCCGGCATGCCGGTTGGGCTATCACATCGTCGCGGTTGATCCCATACGCGCATGATCCGGCGAAGTGGAAACCGGCTCGCCGATCTCCCCCTCCCTTTCCCTTCCCCGCCTCCGGGGGAGGGCTAGGGTGGGGGACTTAGGTTAGCGCGCGAACCGCAGATAAGTATACGCAGTCTGGGCAAGCTTGATTGCTTCCGCAAAACGGGTATCCACTTTTGCTGATCGCGCTATGTTGCGGCTATTCTCCGGCCGATCTCCCGCAAAGGATGCCGCCAAAGGAAACCTGTCATGCAGATCACCTGGTACGGACACTCCGCCTTTCGCCTCGACTTCAAGGATCAGGCGGTACTGATCGATCCTTTCTTCACCGGCAATCCGGCTTTCACCTCCGACAAGGCGGCGGCGATCAAAGGCGTCAGCCATATCCTGCTTACCCATGGTCATAGCGACCATGTTGGCGACACGCTCGACATCGCCAAACACAC
>JAXDOO010000344.1:0-3451 GCA_034668865.1 Alphaproteobacteria bacterium | reverse complement strand
TATGACAATAGCTACACGATGGACTCCGCCGCAGCGCACAAAGACCGGTTCGTGGCGATCCCCATCGTCGATCCCATGGATCCGGCAGCGCCGGATGAACTGTCCCGGCTGGTCGAGGAAGAAGGAGCAGTCGGCGTGCGCTACATGCGCGGGCGGCTGCCGGAAAGCGCGCTCGGCAAGCCGGAGACGTTCCCGCTCTGGGCACGGCTCGAGCAGCTCGGCATTCCGATCACCATCACCGACCGCATCGGCGTGATCGCGCAGACCCGCCGCGCGATGGACAAATACCCCGGAGTCAAGGTCGCGTTTGATCACGGCTGGGGCCACGAGGTCGGTCGCGCGCCCTATAATATTCTCAAGCCCCTGTTCGACTACGCCGACAATCCGAACGTCTATGTGAAAACCGCCGTCAATAACATCGATGCGGCGGTGAAGGCCGGCGGCACGTCGCAAGAATTCTATCAGACCCTGCTGGATGTGTTCGGCGCGAAGCGGATCATGTGGAGCTCGAACTATCCGGCACACCCGCGGTTCGGCGATATCAAAGCGCGGTTGCAATCGTCACAAAAGGCTTTGGCATTTATGCCCGAAGAGGATCGCCGCTGGATATTCAGCGAGACTGCCCTCAGTCTTTGGCCATCTCTCAGGGGCTGAATCCATCATGAATCTTTGGTTGGCGAGCCCTGATGATCGTTGATCCCTGGTTCTACGCGGTCGCCATTCCGGCAGTCATCCTGGTCGGGCTCTCCAAGGGGGGCTTCGCGGGCATCGGTGCGATGTCGCTGCCGCTGCTTGCGCTGCAGATATCACCACTGCGGGGCGCGGTGATCATGCTGCCGATTCTGATGATACAGGACGTGGTCAGCGTGTGGGCCTATTGGCGCAAATGGGACTGGTCAAACTTGAAGGTACTGCTCCCGGGCGCCATGGCGGGCATTGCGGCTGGTTATCTTCTCGCCGCCTATGTCTCGGACGCCGCTTTCAAGTTGGCGCTCGGCATTGTTTCGCTGGTATTCGGCGCACGCTACCTGTTGTCGGTAGCGCCTGCGGTTCCCAAGCCGGCCAGTCCGCGAGCGGGTCTGTTCTGGGGCGCGATGTCGGGTTTCACCAGCATGATCGCCAATATCGGCGGGCCGCCATTCCAGATCTACGTGATGCCGCAACGGTTACCACACGATGTCTTCATTGGCACAATGACGCTCTTTTTCGCGATCGTGAACTGGGTGAAGGTGCCCCCCTTTATCGCGCTCGGCCTGTTCACCCGCGAGACCTTGCTCACGTCCGTCGTGCTGTTTCCGATTGCGATCGCTGCAACCTGGAGCGGCGTACTTCTGGTGCGCCGTGTTTCGGCGGATGACTTTACACGGATCATTTACGGCTTGATGATGTTGCTCGGCGCCAAACTGATATGGGACGGTGCCGCAGGGCTTTGGATGCCGCGCTGAGCGAGCGCAATCGTTTCTCCGTGAAGGTATAGAGCTGCGGAGAAACGGCGCCTTAGAGAACGGGTTTAACGCGACCGACGCGTTCCAAGGTGCAGAGGTTCGGTCTCAGGATGCCGCAAATTCCTCGTCTCTTTCGCGGAAAATCGCGCCTGAGAATCGTTAGCGAAGCATGCTGGCGGAGGGAGAGGACCTGAAAACAAACCTTCTCTGGGGCAGTGCGACTTTGCTTGCCTTCGCGACACTACGCAGACCCACTTAGCGCGCGCGGCGATCCGGACGTTCGCTTTGACGGCAAGAGCGGACGAAAGGCTCAGGTCCGCTTCGTGCCAATAACTGCCCATTGGCACATTCGAACCCGGTCTCCGGATGCCCTTGGTCGTCCCGAGTTGCGGAGGCACAGCCCTGATCATCGGACTGGCGGGGCCACCGCCGCATCGCGCTGGTTGCTGCGGGTGAGCGCGTCCGCAACGAAACCGGAAGCCTTGGCGTCTTCCACGAAACCCTTCAGGAACTCCAACCCGTTCTCGCGGCCTTTCGGCGTTCCAATCGCCTGCTCAATCACCATGAAGCGCCCGTCCATGACACGCACGTCTGGTTGACCGGAGGCGAACGCAATGAGTTGCTGGCGAACGCCCGCCGCAACCTCGAGTTTCTGGTCGCGGAAGACGTCGATCACGGTTGGCGACGTCGGAGCGCGAACGAGTTGCGCCTTTTTGATCGTCCGGGTCAGGTAAAGATCGTAGGCACTTCCTTTTCCAACGGCGATCCGCACGCCCTCCCGGTCGATGTCCTCGATCGTCCGCAGGGGCGAGTCCGCCCGGACAAGGTAGGTTCCTTCAATCACGACATAAGGCGCGGTGAATGCGATGTCGTTTGCACGCCCGGGATCGATGGCCAGGAACGCGACGTCCCACACGCCGGCCTTGGCCGCGTCCGCAACCTTCCCGGCAGCCTCGAACAGGACGAACTCGACAGGAACGCCGAGCCGGCGGGCGAGCTCGCGGGAGAGATCGGCCGAAATCCCCCGCGGCTCGCCGGTCGTTGAGTCCTTTTGAGCCAGAACGGGATTACCAAAGTTGACGGCTGCCCGTAGCTTGCCTTCCGGCGCAATCTCCTTGACTACCTGGGACGAGACGGTCTGCGCCGCGGCATTGCTGGCGAACAGGATGACTGCCAGAGTTTGCAGAAGCCTCAACATGACCTGCCTCCCGTCTGATTTTTCCTGGCGTACGCTGTGAACTGTCATAAGCGTAGCACGAGGATGGCGGGGGCGAGGGCTAGTCGCCCTACATCCACAATTGGACCTCACGTGAGATCACTTCGACCCCCGCGTTGTTCTTTCGCGTACAACTCTATGGCATGACTGGCTGCATCGCCTTTTCCTTGATGGCAGGCAAGGATTTTGCGCTTTTCAGATAGGCGACAAACTCTTTAGCTGCCTTCGGCTCGGCCGAGGCGGCGGAGTAGCCCGCGCTGAATACCGACCAGTTCTGCAGGTCATCCGGGATAAGCGAGACGAAATCGATACCCGGCTCCATGATCGCCGATGCCGTTCCGATCACCACTTCTGCTTCGCCCTTCAGGACAGGCGAAACCAGCCCACTCGCCCCTGCAGGCGCGCCAATCAGTTTCGAGCTAACAGTACTCGTGAGCTGGAGCCGATCCAGCAATTTCATAAAATAGGCTCCGCTGGCTCCCTCTTTAGAATGCGCGATGCTTTTCACGCTCGTCAGAGTCTTCTTGAAGGCATCTACCGAACTGATATCCGGCTTCGGCGCACCCGCTTTCACCGAAAGCCCGATGCCGGCGCGTGCGATGTCGGTGCGCGAGCCGGCGACAATCTTGCCCCCTTGAATCAATTCATCGATGATTTCGGGTTGTGAAATCGCGACGTCAAAAGCCCGGCCGCCTTCGACCTCACGCTTGACTACCGGCCCTGAGACGAACGTGATGTCGAGTTTATGCCCGCTTTCCTTCTCGAATGCCGGCTTGATCGCCGTTACGAC
>JAXDOO010000343.1:0-5230 GCA_034668865.1 Alphaproteobacteria bacterium | reverse complement strand
GGAACCACGATCGAGGGTCCATGGTCGCCCCCCATGGCGTCGAGCGCGATACGGACCTTATTTGGCATCAAATGACCTTGGATGCGAAAACGCCGCGGGAGGACGGCCCGGCCGGCGCGAAGGTGGCGACAATAGCGTGTCGGATCGGTGACACAAAGGGATGCCTACCGTGGCCGCGAAAAGCTCATTCTTTGGCATCCGGCCCTTTTTTGAGTGCCGCGAGCGCCGCAAAAGGATGCGCGAATTCGTCCTCCACCGCCGGCGCCTGGAATGTTGCATCCGGCTTGCGCGGATAGGGGTCGATTCCGAGAAGCAAGAATTCGATGGCGAGCGCGCCGAGGTCAATCCTGTCGCCCGTCAGTGGCTCGGGGTCGCCGGGCTCGATAAGATCGGCTTGGTCAATCTCTTCCTCTCCGGAAAGAGGTGCGCTGGGCGGAGCGAAGACGAGATGGACCTCCTCCGTCACTTCGTTGTCGAGCGGATCGAGGGTCACGACGCAATTCTGACCCACGGTGGCGGCTACGTGCCCGACGACCCGCAGGCCATCCGAGCCCTGGCGCTCGAGATCAAACGTCGCGCGCAATCGGGGCAGCGTCCGCAATCCGGCGATTTTCGCCACCTCTGCGCGCGTGGCCTCGTCGGCAACGAGATCGAACCGCTTGCCATCCTGGGGAATCTCGGCAAGCGCGACCGGCACGCTCCAGGGCGGCTTGCTCGCAGGTTTGTTGACCGGTTTGTTTGTTCCCATCCGCCTAATTTAAAAAGTTGCGGGGTCAGGAAAGCTGATCCGCCCCTGGGTTAGTTCGACGTCTTCCTGTTGCGCGAGCTGAAAGTCAGCCGCCTTGAAATAAGCGGCTAGGCACTGGGCGCGTTCCGGGTATTGCGGTGCTCCCGCGAATACGTTTCGAATCAAAGCTTGCGCCAGCACGCTGTCCTGCGCTGCAGCCAAGGCGGTGTCATAGGCGGTTGCCCGGCCATAAAAGGCTTCGCCAATCCGCTGCATGTGTTTTGGCACTGCCAGATCGCCGACACCCATCTCGCGTAAGTTCGCATCCATATCGTCACAAAATCGGTCGAATACGCCCTGTCCAAGCCGCTGCATTGCTTCCGTCCGGTTGCGGGCGCGCCGGGAAAACAGGAACGCATGGATAAGTATCATTTCCAGCCGACCGGCAACCGTATCCGGTACACCATAGCTGCGGTAGAAGACCGGCGAACGGGCCTGCGCCACGATCGCGCCATAGAGCGCGTGGATGGTATTCTGCCTCGGGATGCGGGGGAAAAGGCCGGATATCATAGATTTAGCTCGTATGCTGCGATCCGCTCGAAGCCCAGGGCGGGGCAGCCGCCGTTGCAATTCGCGGTTCTGGCGGGTACGTCAACGGCTCCTTGGATGCAAGAACGAAAGTGGAAATGCCGCGTCATAAAAATACTCGTGCACCGGTGCTCAGGACGGCTGCCGCAATCGTGGCGCTTGGCGTCATGCTGGGCGGTTGCCTCGGTCAGGTTTATCAACGCGGCTACGTGATTCCCGAAGGTGCACTACAACAGATCCCAATCGGCGCCCCCCAGGAACAGGTGTTGATCGTGATGGGCACCCCCTCCACCGTCGCCACCGTGAGCGGCGACACTTTCTATTACATCTCGCAGCGCACGGAATCCGCAGCCGCTTTCATACCGGACAAGCCCACCGACCAGCGGGTGGTCGCGATCTATTTTGACAAGACCCGCCGGGTCGAGCGCCTCGCCGATTACGGCATCAAGGACGGCAAGGTGTTCGATTATGTCAGCCGCACCACGCCGACAGGCGGCCGCGACGCCAATTATGTGCAATCCATCTTCGGAAACTTCCTTGGGGGCGGCAGCGGGATTCCCGGCCTCGGCCGTTAAGGCTGCTTCTGCCAAGATGATCAGCCGGCTTCTCGCGCTAATGCGCGAGAATCGCCAGCAACAGCAGCGCCACGATGTTGGTGATCTTGATCATCGGATTCACCGCAGGTCCTGCCGTGTCCTTGTAAGGATCGCCGACCGTATCACCGGTGACCGCGGCCTTATGAGCTTCAGAGCCCTTGCCGCCGTAATGCCCATCCTCGATGTATTTCTTCGCGTTGTCCCAGGCGCCGCCGCCTGAGGTCATCGAAATGGCGACGAAAAGGCCGGTCACGATCACGCCGAGCAGCATGGCGCCCACGGCCGCGAAGCCTGCAGACTTGCCCGCCGCGCCGCCGCCAGCGATGAAGTAGATCAAAAAGTAGACGACAATCGGCGACAGCACCGGCAACAGTGACGGGATGATCATTTCCTTGATGGCTGCTTTCGTGAGCATGTCCACGGCGCGGCCGTAATCCGGCTTCTCGGCGTAAGTCATGATGCCCGGCCGCTCGCGGAATTGCCGCCGTACTTCCTCAACAATAGCGCTGGCCGCGCGGCCGACCGCTGTCATGCCCATCGCGCCGAAGAGATAAGGCAAGAGCCCGCCAAACAAAAGCCCGACCACCACGTACGGGTTGGTCAGCGCGAAATCCAGCTTCACCCCCGAGAAGTATCTGTGCGTCTCGGCATTTGCGATGAAGAATTTCAGGTCTTCGTTATAGGCGGCGAACAGCACCAACGCGCCAAGACCGGCGGAGCCGATCGCGTAACCCTTGGTGATGGCCTTGGTGGTGTTTCCAACCGCATCCAGCGCGTCCGTGGACTTGCGCACCTCTTTCGGCAGACCGGCCATTTCGGCGATGCCGCCGGCGTTGTCGGTCACCGGACCGAAGGCGTCGAGCGCGACCACCATGCCCGCCAGTGCCAGCATCGTCGTTACCGCGATGGCAATGCCGAACAGTCCGGCAAGGCCATAAGCGAAAAGGATACCCGCGATAATGACAAGGGCGGGAAGCGCGGTTGCTTCCATCGAGATCGCAAGACCCTGGATGATGTTGGTGCCATGGCCGGTCACCGAGGCGGAGGCGATCGACTGCACCGGTCGGAAATTGGTGCCGGTGTAGTATTCGGTGATCCAGATGATCAGCCCCGTCACCGCGAGTCCAACCACGCCGCAGAGGAACAGATCCATCCCTGTGTAACCGGTATTGGCAACAGAGCCAAAGCCGATCAACGCATAGATCACAAAGCCAATCGCGCCGAGCGACAGCACCGCGGATGCGATGAAGCCCTTGTAGAGCGCGCCCATGATCGACTGGTTGGCGCCGAGTTTCACGAAAAAAGTGCCGGCGATCGAGGTAATGATGCAGGCCGCACCGATGGCAAGCGGCAGAGTCATCATGTTGATGAGCAGCGCGCTATTGCCGGCAAAAAAGATCGAGGCCAGCACCATGGTGGCGACGATCGTCACCGCGTAGGTCTCGAACAAGTCGGCGGCCATGCCAGCACAGTCACCGACGTTGTCGCCGACGTTGTCGGCGATGGTCGCTGGATTGCGCGGATCGTCTTCCGGAATGCCAGCTTCCACCTTACCGACGAGGTCGCCGCCCACATCGGCGCCCTTGGTGAAGATGCCGCCGCCGAGACGGGCGAAGATCGAGATCAGCGAAGCGCCGAAGCCGAGCGCCACCAGTGCATCTATCACAAGACGATTATTGGGCTGCAGACCCATGGCTTGCGTAAGGAAGGTGAAATAGCCCGCAACGCCCAAAAGCGCGAGCCCGGCCACGAACATGCCCGTGATGGCGCCCGACTTGAACGCGATCTCCAGGCCGGCACCAAGCGAGCCGATGGCCGCCTGCGCGGTGCGCACATTGGCGCGAACCGAGACATTCATGCCGATGAAGCCGGCGGCGCCTGAAAGCACGGCGCCGACGGCGAAGCCCGCCGCCACCAGCCAGCCGAGGAAATAGCCAACGATGAAGAATATCACGATGCCGACGATGCCGATGGTGGTGTATTGGCGCTTGAGATAGGCCTGCGCGCCCTCGCGGACAGCGGCCGCGATCTCCTGCATTTTCGGGCTGCCGGGATCCGCCCGCATGACAGAAACGATGGCCCAGATGCCATAGACGATAGCAAGCAGACCGCAGGCAATGATCACGCTCAAGACGGACATAGATTCAACCCCGATTTTTGGATTTTGCCGGGCTAATCCACCCGACCGGATGCAAATTCGCGCGGACATTGCCAAAAAGGTTGCGCCGGCGCAACGGCGGACAGGCCTTTCTTGGCAGATTTAGCCGCCCAATCAGACCGCTACCTGCCGATCCCGCAGCCTTCGCCAAACGAGCAGCACGGCGGCGGCGAAAATCGTGGGAAACACCACATAATTGACCGCCGTCCAACCAAAGCTCGCCAATAGCTGGCCGGAGGAAAACGAGGCCACCGCCATGCTGCCGAACACCAGAAAATCATTGAAGGCCTGCACCTTGTTGCGTTCGGCGGTGGTGTGACACTGGGTGACCATGGTGGTGGCGCCGATAAAGGCGAAGTTCCATCCCACGCCGAGCAGCACCAGGCCGGTCCAGAAATTCCACAAGGCGATACCCGAGATCGCTACAAGCCCGCTGCCGACGATGAGCGCGAGTCCAAGAAAGACAATGCGTTCGACGCCGAACCGCACGATCAGTGCGCCGGTGAAGAAGCTCGGGACATACATGGCGAGCACATGCCATTGCAGGCCAAGCGTCGCATCGGTAACCGAGTGGTCGCAAGCCAGCATGGCCAGCGGCGCCGACGTCATAACCAGGTTCATCATGGCATAGCTTGCGGCACCGCAAACGGCGGCGGTAATGAAGCGCGGACCGCGGATAATTTCCGCGAGCGGACGCCCGCTGCTCTCCTCATGGCCCGAAGGCGGACGAGGAATTTTGACCAGGATGAGAACCGCCGCCGCCGCTGCCGCGAGGGCCGCCTGGCCGAGGAAGGTCACGGAAAAGATATAGGGCGACAGGAAGTCCTTGGTGAAAATGATGAGCTGCGGTCCCACCACGGCAGAGGCAACGCCCCCCGCCAGCACCCACGACACCGCCTTCGGCCGGAACGCAATGCTCGCCGTATCGGCCGCCGCGAAGCGATAGGCCTGATGCGAAGCTGCGTAGACACCGCTGCAAAAGGCGCCCAGCAGAAACAGCCCGAACGAGCCCTGCAGAATCGCCGCCGCGCAAATGAGGCCCGCCAGCGCACCCATGGCTGCGCCTATTTGCAACGCAGGGCGCCGGCCATAGCGCCTCGCCAGTTCGCCGATCGGCAAGGTGCCGAGCCACATGCCGATGACCATCACGCTGATCGGCAG